>JAGWUK010000170.1 GCA_028868455.1 Burkholderiales bacterium
CCCTTCCCAAGAAAACCCAGGTTCATCGGAAAGGCGTCTGCCGCCATCAACATGGAGTGAATATGCCACGGTCCGGGTGTGCATGTGGTTGCGGCGGTGCCCACTGCCGGGCCAGTGCCACCGCCCAACATTGTCGTGACGCCGCTCATCAATGCCTCTTCAATTTGCTGAGGGCAAATGAAGTGAATATGCGAGTCAATACCGCCCGCAGTCACAATCATTCCTTCCCCAGCGATAATCTCGGTAGCGCCGCCGATTGCCATATCGACGCCGGGCTGGATATCCGGATTGCCAGCCTTTCCTATGCAGGCAATCAAGCCGTTCTTCAGACCGATATCGGCTTTTACAATACCCCAGTGATCCAGAATAACCGCATTGGTAATGACCGTATCCATGACATCGGCATGAACACGCTGCGATTGCCCCATCCCGTCACGTATCACTTTGCCGCCGCCAAATTTCACTTCCTCGCCATAGATAGCAAAATCTTTTTCGATCTCAATGAACAGCCCTGTATCAGCGAGACGAATCTTGTCGCCGGTGGTGGGGCCGAACATCTCTGCATACGCCTGCCGCGAAATTTTCATAGCGCCCCCATGACTTTGCCGCTGAATCCGTACACTTTACGCTCACCAGCCAGCGCGACCAGTTCCACCGTGCGCTGCTGCCCCGGCTCAAACCGCACGGCAGTGCCGGCAGCGATGTTCAAGCGCATTCCGTATGCCAGTTCCCGATCAAACTGCAATGCCGGATTGGTTTCAAAAAAATGAAAATGGGACCCGACCTGTATCGGCCTGTCACCACTGTTGGCCACCATGATCGTGGCAGTCTGACGACCGAGATTTAATTCAATGTCCCCATCAGCTATCAGATATTCGCCTGGAATCATATTGCCTCCTATGGAATCGGATGATGAACGGTCACCAGTTTGGTGCCATCGGGAAATGTCGCCTCGACCTGAATATCCGGAATCATCTCTGGAATACCCTCCATGACATCTGCACGTGTCAATATTTGCGTACCTTCTGACATTAATTCGGCCACGCTTTTTCCATCGCGTGCGCCCTCCATGATGGCCGCCGTAATCAGGGCAACACTTTCCGGATAATTTAACTTCAAGCCGCGCGCCTTGCGACGCTCCGCCAGCAATGCTGCCGTAAAGATCAGCAATTTATCTTTTTCTCTTGGCGTCAAATCCATGTTATTTCCTATTCCGAGTTCAACTTTCGCTACAACACAAGGGCTCAATCATACTTGCACGCAAGTTGTTCAATATCACTTCGCTGTGATTAACTTTCAGCAAGAATCAAACCAGCAATCGCCCATCAAAAGACAACACAAATGCCCCATTTTTGCACATCGCAAGCACCAAAATGATGCAGATATCCGCGCCAATTGATTGCGGCGCGTTACACCGCCCCCGAAGCCCTGCTTTTTTCCGATTACAATCAATGCTTCAAGCCATGCTTGCCATTCACTGCTTGTTTACCACCTGAAATTTCACATGCCACCCATCCCATTTTTTCGCGCCTTGCTATGCATCGTCTTTTTCACCTGGACATGGAATGCGATAGCGAGCACCAACGCGCCTCCGGCATGGCAACGCATTACTTTGCAAAATAAGGCAAGCCAGACGACTTACGATTTTCCGGTCTTTGCCAATCATGATTTACATGCGGATTTAAGGGAAATTCAAGAAGTTATATTTATTCAGCATGGCATCCGGCGTAATGGCGACACCTACTTCAGTACCATGCTTGGCTTGTTAAAAAAATCCGGGCGCGCAGAAAAAAATATGTTAATTATCGCTCCTGAATTTCCCACGACAAGCGACAACGGTGCGGCGTTCCACGGGATGCCATTGTGGGAGAGTCATGGGTGGAGCGCAGGTGAAAATGCCGTCGTTCGCGCCAATGGCACATATGCCATCAGCGCATTTGAGGTATTAGATGATTTGCTGACGATGGTTTCAGACAAATCGCACTTTCCGCAGATCAGAAAAATTACATTCGCTGGCCACTCTGCAGGCGCCCAGCTATTGCAACGGTATGCAATTCTTAACCATGAAGATGAAGGTTTGCGTGCGAACGGCACTGAAATCCAGTACATCATCGCCAACCCGTCATCTTTTCTGTATTACACCGCAAAACGTCCTGACAAAAATCGCTTCATCGACTACGAACAAGCACAGTGTCCAAATTACGACCAATACCGCTATGGTATGCAAGGAATGCTCCCTTACGCAAAAAACCTGAGCGGCATGCAACTTTTTCAGAGGGCAGCGGCGAGAAAAATAATTTATCTTGCAGGTACAAAGGACAACAACCCCGCACATCGCCTGCTGGACAAATCCTGCGCCGCCGAAGCGCAAGGATCCAACAGGCTAGAGCGTGCCCTGGCCTACTGGCACTATGAAATCAGCCTTGCCGGCCAGAGTAGGTCCATCCAGCATCAATATTTCGAAGTGAACGGCGTCGCGCATCAACAGGAGAAAATGTTCAACGCGGTATGTGCTGCAAAAGCGCTATTTGACGTCGACACAGATGCTTCGGCAGACGCTGCATCATGTCAAAAAATTTCCCCTGTCCCATTTATCAATGACCAATAACGGCTTCAGCATGCGGACCTTCAATAGCGATGTAAAGTAGCCTCTGGATTTCGCTCAATATCCAAGTGGCATGAGTCGTTCGTAATCAGCTTGCATCCGATGCATCTCCAACAGAGAATTTGCCGCATAGATACCGCGAATTCGCCCCTTTTTATCGACGAGGAAAGCGCGCTGCCCGTGCAGCGGCTCTCCGTTTGATGTGCGTGCTTCCATATCCGTCAACAAACTATTTGCCAGACGCTTCACTTCTGCACGCATGCCAGTCAGCATGTGCCAATCGCCAGGCAAATTTAACCGTCGGCTGTATTCCGAAAGGGATCGGACGTCGTCAATTTCCGGCGTCACCGTCATCATCAAAAACCTCGGCTGTGATGCGCCTGGCACCTTGGCAATCTGCCCCTGCAACTCGCGCAAGACCTCAAGCGAAACCGGACACAAGGAAGTACATCCGCCATAAAAAAATCCGACAAAGCTTGGCCCGGATAGAAAAACCGTTTCATCAATCGCGTGCCCATATTGATCATTCAAAGAAAAATGGGCGATTTGCTGCCACGATGCCCACCTGTCCCAGCGCGGCTGTAAATTTTGCTGCGTATAAAAAGGTAATTCATCCGTATTCAGCGCACTTTTCGGTGCATCCATCGCACCGATGTACCAGCCAAATAAAAACAGCGTGCAGACGGTGACCAGAATCGACAAACACACGATCCGGCACCATCGCCATGCGTTGAATTGATTCCGGTCAGCTAATCCGGACATCACCAATCCCATTTCTGACACCGTCTTCAATTAATAGAAACCGGTGTTCCCTTGTAACAACCGATGGTGTAGGGGAATTCTTTCGTCTGATGGTAATGGTATTGATTTACTGCCACGCCATTCACAACAATCATGTGGGTATGACCATGGCATTCGTCCAAGTCGGCATTTGTCAGCGCCTTGCCATTCTCACCGAGATTGCCATAGAGGCCAAAACCATCCGCAATATAGCCGACCAACGGTGAATGCTGCCCCGGTGTATCTTTTTGCGTCAGACATGAAGAAACATTGTGATGGTGGTACTTGCCGGTGCGCTCAGGATGCCCTTGGCATGCATCCTGGATTTCCCACGCCACCGCATCGCGATTGGCGCCATCATCCGCGTTGAACAAACGCACACCGTCGAGCAACACGCCTATCGCGCCGAGACCTGTGCATCTCGGCTTGTCGGCAACCACGGGATGGGCTGGCAATCCCCACGCAATATTTGCCTGCGCAATGGCGTTAGGATTTCGGTCATAAGCATAGGCGGGATCGGTACTGGCGATTGGAAACGTACCTGTGGGATTGGGGGGCAACCCATTTCCTGTAATACCTAATGTACTTCCGAACGACACCAGAAAGCTGGAAGTCCAGTTGACCGCACCTTGTACGCTAATTTTACTCAGCGAGTTCCAGGTAAGCCCATCAGAATTAAACCATGGCCCTTTACTGCTTGCGCCACCGCCGCCATTCGCCGAATAGCAGGTATAAACATAACCAACTGCCGGACCTGTCTGGCTAAATTTGCCGTCGCCCAATGGTACTTTGCTGGGATCAATAGCAATGGCCGTCGCTACGACCGGAGTAAGTTCCACACTTGCTGACACAGCACCGACCCCGGCTGCGTTGACGGCCGCAACATTGCACCTATATTTCGTGCCATTGAGCAAACCCGTGACAACAACCGGACTGGAGGTTGTACTGATAGTCCGCGAAACACTCCCTGCCATACATGTCGCGGTATACGACGCGATTGTGGCACCACCATCGGATGCTGGCGCCATAAAATTCAGCGTCACACTGCCATCACCAGCGATTCCGGTCACATTGGTTGGTGTTCCTGGCAAGTTAAAAACGGCACTCGCATTCGTTACACCTGCTCCATTTGTTGCACCGCTAGTGCCGGAGGTCGTTGACGACGCCACGCTACTGGAACCACCACATGCCGACAAAAAAATCGCAGCGCATATCGCCAGGCTAAACTGTTTCATCTCTTTTCTCCTTCTTTACATTAGGACTTACGCAAATTTTCTCCGGCAGCGATATAGCTCCTCGCTGCACGATTTATACGTTGTGTACTGCCTCCGGCGCCATAGTTCGGTCGCGAATTCAGACAACAAATTGTTTGCCAACGTAACGGACTTCCGTTGCAAGGAAAGCCTCCTTAACATCAAAGGGAGTTTCACCTTGCTGCAACAATTTTTAGTCAGTCCTACCGATGCGCCACAAAGACGAGCGCATCTTCATTCACGTTTTGCCATCATGAAAAAAAATTGTGGAGAAAGTATGAAGACCAGAGAAACCACGCACCATTGATGAGTTTCATCAGCAATTCAACGAAATTTCGATTGAAATGTTCCGACAAAAAACAAAACTGAAACTGCGACAAGCACTTGTCAGTCACTTGCAGTTTGCGTATAGTCGTATCCATGTTCACATCATGCCGCGCCCAGAATAGTGTTTTGACTGCAGCCTTTATTGGTGCTGTCGCCGCTGTGCGCAAGCATGATGCTGCAATTATTTCCACATCCTCCGAGATCCGAATTATCAAGGGTCGTTGAGCTACAGCCAAAGCTGGTGCCCGGCGACTCGCCCCTCCATTCACGACGTGCAAACACACGCTCGTAATTTTTTCCCAACGCTGAACTGCATCTGCAAAATTCGTCATTGCCTATTTTTCTGATTGAACCATAAACAATGACCGGGCAACTCCGACGCCCCTTCTTATGCAGATAGATTGAAGCAGCGCTTCGACTTTCGACTACGCAGGAGTTCTTATGTCACACGCATTGGCTGACAGGCCTCAACACGACCATCGCGATCAAGCACCGGCCTCTTCACATACATCACCAAATACCGATTTTCCCTATCCTTCACTGATGGACATCCGAATCTGCACAAGTAATTTGGCCAATCAGGTTTTGCGAACGCCAGTGTGGCAATGGCAAACTGGCGCAGTCGAAACATTGTCGCCCGCCACACAAGTCTGGCTGAAGTTAGAGTTATTCCAAAAAACCGGCACATTCAAACTACGTGGCGCACTCAATTGCGTCAATGCGCTTAGCAACGACGAACGTCTTCGCGGAATCGTCGCTGTCAGTGCGGGCAATCACGCCATGGCTGTCGCATATACAGCCAAACTATCCGGAATTTCATGTAAGGTCGTCATGCCGCGCTTCGCCAGTCCAGCGCGTATTAACGCCTGCCGTGAAAATGGTTCGGAAGTTCTACTGGCAGATAATATGCACCAAGCCTTTGAATGGGGACAGCGGATTGTCGAGAATGAACTACGCACGATGGTGCATCCATATAATGGGCCATTGACAGCACTAGGCACAGCGGGAATCGGCCTGGAATTAATGGAACAGATTCCGGATCTTGATGCAGTCGTCATCCCCATAGGAGGAGGCGGATTGTGCGCTGGTATTGCGTCAGCAATCAAACAAATCGCACCACATTGTGCCGTGTATGGTGTCGAGCCGTTTGGTGCGGATGCAATGTATCGCAGCTTTCAATCGGGGCAAACTGAAACATTGCAGCATATCGACACAGTTGCCGACAGTCTGTGCGCGCCCTATACGATGGATTACAGTTTTCGGGTCTGCCAACGATTCGTAGACGATATTGTTCGCGTCAGCGATCAGGAAATTTGTGCATCGATGGCGCACCTGTATCGAGATATGAAACTGGTTGCTGAACCCGCTGCTGCGGTGGCTACGGCAGGACTGTTCGGCCCATTACGCGCGAGGCTGGATGGAAAGCGCGTAGCATTAATCATCTGCGGCTCGAATGTTGACCCTGGGCGATTTACTGAACTGTTGCTGCGAAATTCCGATGCCAGCTAAGTTTCATTGATCAGCACTCCAAATTAGGATGATGACGACGAAAACTCGTGCTTGAGGACATCAGAGCAATGGTTCGCGGATACGCCGGAAATAAAAAAGCCTACGCAAATTGATGCGTAGGCAAACTCACTATCGCAGTG
>JAGWUK010000171.1 GCA_028868455.1 Burkholderiales bacterium
GAAAGACCCGCAGGGCGACTCGTTCATGGTGACCGCCGCCTGCCTGGAATACCTGAGCCAAAGCCAGCAATCGCGTCAGCGCAGTGCGCAAAATACGCTGAGTGACGATGAGAACGAAGTCGATGACAACGACGAAGATGCAGAATTAAAAGAAAATGGCGATCTCGACGGCCACTACGGTCGTCATGGTCGCGATGACGGCGATGATGGCGATGATTATGATCTTGGTGAAGCTGGCGCCGACTGGCTGGCTGAGCAAGGTTTTGACCGCAAGGAATAAGGAGAAATGATGAACTACCCTGCATTGATAGAGGCGCAAAGCCTGGTAAAAGCCGGTGACATCGCTGGTGCAGAACATGCGTTGGCCAACCTTGCCGAAACCGAAGGCGATAAGGCGCTGGTGGCAGCGCTGGACGAATTTCCTGCTAAAGATTTGCTGGCGATTATTCGCGAATACGACGCCTCCAAAGAGTCTCTGGTGAACTTGCTGGTCACACCAGAACAGTTCGCGCAAGCCGTCGTGCTGGAACGTCGTTATGGCGACCAGACGCATGAGCAACTGCGCAGCATGATTAATTCGGTGATTTTCCGCGAAGGTGCTGATCCAGCAGAATTTTTGTATGAAATCGCCGAAGTGGACGGCGGCTACGATGCGCTGGTCGATTATCTGTACGACCGCACAGAAATGGTCGAACATTTTTATCGTTATGCGACTTTTGACTTGTACGAGTACGGCGACGAATCGAAAACCCGTGCCATTGATGATGATTTGCTCAATCTGACCCGCGATACCGAAAGCCTGGCGTCGCCGCTGGATATGGCCAATCTGGAAGACCATGACTGGATGCAGGTGACGTATTTGCTGCGTTACGAATTGCCGGAAATCTTCCGTGAAGTGTTGATGAAATTGCGCGCCCGCTACAAAGCCTATCAGGCCAGCATCGCCCAGGACGAGCTGGATAATGAAAGCGGCGAAGAAGAAGCCGAAGAGCGGCCAAAAAATAACGACGATGGCGACGACAAGGACGATGACGAAGAGTCTGCCTTGTAATTGTTGCGCCTGAAACGCATAGATCGCCTGCATCCATCACCGTTCTGCGGCAAATGATGCAGGCGATTTTCCTTCATCTGCCTGTTACTGCTCTGTGAAAGCCCATGTCTGAAAAAACTTTTGATATCGCCCTCGCTGATCAACGCCCGTTTTTTGAAATTGCATTGCAACACGGTGTGCGACGCGCCATCCTGACCTCGGCCAAACTGGCGGCGATTGAAGCCGAAGCGCCCAAGGGCATCGTGCAGATTGCCGAAGCCTTTGGCAGTAAATACCTGCGTCCCGAAATCGAAACCGCCCGCAAGCGTATCGTTAATCTGGTCAGCCTGTATTTGCTGGAGACCTCGCAGGGCGATCTGGATGTTGCGGCTAAGCTTTTGCGCGACAATACGTTCCTGAGTTTGTCCCGCGGCGGCTCCGGGTTATTAAAGGCATTATTTGCGCTGCCGGAATATGCCATGCTCGGCAAAATTGAAGCCAAGGGGCGGGTAGAGGATTTTCTGGATGTCTGGTCGCTCAAGGAGAAGCCCGCCGAATACAGAAATGCACTGGCACATCGTCAGGCCAATGCGGTAGAGATCGCGGCGGCATTTTGGTTTGGTGAGCAAATGGGCATTCCACGTGCGGAGTTGCAGGAAGACGATGCCGACGCGCAGGCCGTGGTGCGCACGGCAATTCTGGCGCAGATGTTAGGGCAAACCGACATGCATGCTTTAAACCAGATCGCATTTGCTAAATTGCTCGACACCGCACGTCCGAAAATCAAAGGCGGCAAGCGCAGGAAGTTGGAAACTGATATGGACATGTCTGCCATTCCGACACAGTTTCAGGCGCTTGCCACGCGCGTGCAGCAAGAGATTGTGCAGCATGATTTGCCAAAAATTCAGGATGCTGCCATTCCGCTGGCAAAACTGGTGCATGAGCTCAAAGATCGCTATTTCATCAGCGATCACGATATGGAAGATACCTCGGAATACGATGCGCTGGTTTCAAAAGAATGGAGCAAGCTGACCAAAGGCCGTGTCGATATCGATTCACTGATTACCCTGTTTTTGTGCATTACGGCGGGAAGCGCGCCGAAGACTAGCTGGTCGGAAAGAGCAGCCAAAATCGCCGTGAAAAAATTCCGCAACGAAGGTTTTCATCCAGAGCTGGCAGTTGCCTGGATCAAGCAGCATGCGCCGCATGAAAAGCAGGAAGGTTTGCTGGAGGATTGGGAAAATTTTGTCGAGGAATCGCAGGCTTATTTGCTGGATGACTGGGATCATGCTTATAGCGGCGCATTGCGCTTTCTGGATGCCCACTGTCATATCGAAAAGCCGGCAAAAAAATAAATCTTTACCTGAACATCGCCTTCCGGGCGGACTATCCAAGCCGGAAGGCGTTCAGAGCAGCTTGCTGCAAGCCCGATTGCGGGCTAGGTTGCAGCGTGAGTCGTAGCCTGAATTACAGACTTAATTCCAATACCTGACGGCTGACATCCAAAGTTACATCGCGTTTCTCTCCAAGGGCAACCATGCGATGAGTTTCCAGCGCAGACAATATCGGATCGATGTTGGCGGCATGCAGGTCGTAGTCGGCGAGTCGTGTTTTGACGCCCATCTGTTCGAAGAAATCCTGCGTACGCGCAATCGCGGCATCAATGCGGCTGTCTTCGTCGCCAGTGCGCAAATCCCAGACACGTTCAGCGTATTGCAGCAATTTGGCGCGCTTTGCTTCTTTGCGTACGCGCAACATGCTTGGCAATACGATGGCCAGTGTTTGCGCATGATCGAGGCCGTGCAGCGCGGTCAGTTCGTGACCGATCATGTGGGTCGCCCAGTCTTGCGGTACGCCGGTCGAAATCAGGCCGTTCAAGGCCATCGTCGCACACCACATCAGGTTGGCGCGCACATCATAGTCTTCCGGCGTCGCCAGCGCTTTCGGGCCTTCTTCAATCAGGGTTTTCAATAGGCCTTCAGCAAAACGGTCTTGCACCGGCGAATTGACGGGATACGTCATGTACTGTTCCATCACATGCACAAAGGCATCCACCGCGCCGTTGCCGATCTGGCGAACGGGCAGGGTATAGGTTTTTGTTGGGTCAAGAACAGAGAATTTCGGGAAGCAGAAACGACTGGAAAATGCCATTTTTGCTTTAATCGATTTGCGTGTAACGACGCCACCGTTATTCATTTCAGAGCCAGTCGCAGGCAAAGTCAGGACGCTGCCGAAAGGCATTGCCTGCGTCACATTGCTGCCGCGTTTTTCCAGAATCGCCCACGGGTCTTCGCCATCAAACAAGGCCGCCGCCGCGATAAATTTAGTGCCGTCAATGACGGAGCCGCCGCCGACCGCCAGCAGAAAATCGATCTTGTTGTGTTTGATGAGCTCAACTGCCTTCATCAGCGTTTCGTAGCTCGGATTCGGTTCGATGCCGGTGAACTCTGTCACGGTGCGTGTGCCCAGTGCTGCCATGACTTCGTCAAAGACACCGTTTTGCTTGATGCTGCCACCGCCGTATAAGACCAGTACGTGCGCTTCGGCAGGTATGACCTTGTTCAGGTCAGCGATGCGGCCTTTCCCAAATAAAATCTGAGTCGGGTTGTAAAAATCAAAATTCAGCATTGTGTTCTCCCAGGGTGCGTCGGCAAATTCCGATGAATAGGACTTGCGCAAAGCCAATCCGGCAGCGTCACGAAGCCTGTACGGCGGATGTGTGACATCGCCGTACAGGCATTGCCGGAAGCGTTTTGCGTAAGTCCCGAAAGGCATATCTTAGCGCAATTATAAAAAACCGATCAGTCGTGCGTTTTTAGTTGCTGAGAAATAAAAAGACCGTCGGTTTTTTGTGGAAATCGGGTGTCTGTTGCTGCCGTATACGCGTCATCCATTCGCTCGCCGCGCGTGTTTGTATCGATTCCGTCGGCAAAGTCAGGTCGGTGGCGACGCAGATCAGTGTGGATGGCTGGCAACTGCTGGCAAGGGCTTCCAGCATGGCGGCATTGCGATAAGGTGTTTCGATGAGCAGTTGAGTTTGCTTTTCTCTGCGAGAGCGGTCTTCCAGTTCTTTAATCCGTTTTGCGCGCAAAGCAGCATCGGTCGGCAAATAACCGTGAAAGGCAAAGCTTTGCCCATTGAGCCCGCTCCCCATTAATGCAAGTAGCAAAGAGGAGGGGCCAACCAGTGGTCGGACGCAAATGCCGCGCTGATGCGCAAGACGAACCAGATTGGCGCCAGGATCGGCAACCGCCGGGACGCCTGCTTCAGAGATTAAGCCGACGTCATGGCCCGCCAATAAAGGTTGCAGCAGACCTTCCAACGCTTGCGCCGGGGTGTTGACATTCAGTTCGCTGATCTGGATGTCTTGCATGACGTTTTGCAGCGGATGATGCTGCCCAAGGAACTTCAGGTAGGCGCGCGTGGTTTTCGCGTTTTCAGCAACGAAATACCCGAGCCGGGATGTCATTTGCTGTACGGTTTCAGGGATGATGCCAGCAAGCAGGCCTTCTTTTTGGTCATCGTTGTAGCCCAGGGTGTTCGGGATGAGAAAAAGTGTGCCACTCATGAGTTTATTTTTTTCCTATACTGGATGGGAGTATATTTTATAGTCGCTTATACTGATATCGAAAACGGGTAGAAATCACGCATACTCCCCATGACGAATGTATGTTTAAGCTGAAGGTTGATAAAAATCAGATGTAGCCTTGTTGAAAAAATGTCACTCCAGCACGGCGCAGCATGCTGCTCAGTGCGATTAGTGGCAAACCGGTCAGTGCGGTCGGATCCTGACTGTCTATGCTTTCCAGAATGGCGATGCCTAAGCCTTCGTTTTTGGCGCTACCGGCGCAATCATAGGGTTGTTCTATGCGTAAATAGGCATCCAATTCCGCATCGTTGAGATCGCGAAAACGTACGATGGTCGTCACGTCTTCAAGTTGCACGGGAAAAGCTGCGTTCTCACGTGTATCGAGCAAGCATAGCGCAGTATGAAAAGCGACCTCGCGTCCGCGCATCAGTTGCAATTGTTTGAGCGCACTATCATGATTGCCGGGTTTGCCGATTTGCATATTATCGAGTGTGGCGACTTGGTCTGAACCTATAATTAATGCCTTGCCTGATTCTGCTGTAATGGCTTGGGCTTTTTCCTGAGCCAGACGCAGCGCGGTAGCAACTGGCGATTCTCCGGCAAGCGGCGTCTCGTCCAGGTTGGGGACGCGAAAACTAAATGGTAGTTGCAATCGACTTAATAATTCTCGCCGGTAAACAGAACTGGATGCCAGTATGAGAGAAGGAAATGGGCTGTTGCTTGGCATTTTTATAGAAAATCGGGGAAAATTGTCGATCTGGCTGGCGAAAAATATCGCCTGGCCTTTGACTAGTTAGGTGTAATCCTGTTATTATCGCAGGTTTTCTGGGTTCAAATAATCCTATGCAAGATTTTGTGATTGACGCTTTCACGTTTTCTCGGCTCGAAGAGCAGCGTTCCGGAAGCATTTTAGTCGCAGATTTGCCCCGACTCTCAGAGGAAAGTGCCAGCAACGAAGGCGCTTTAAGCTGGTTGTTAAAAGGCGGAAAAGACGCACTGGGGCATGCTCAGTTGACGCTGGCTGTAACAGGCACGGTGCAACTGATGTGCCAGCGATGTCTGACACCATTTGCATTTGAGTTTGAATCGGAATCAGTATTAATTCTCGCCAAAAACGAAGCGAACGCTGATGAAATTGAAGCTTTGCTCGATGATGACGAGGTTGATGTTGTAGTAGGCAGCAAGACATTCAATATCATGGATTTGATTGAGGATGAGGCGCTGCTGGCAATACCCCAATCGCCCAAACATGCAGTATGCCCGGATAGTTCGTTGGCTTCAGCAACTTCTACTGCAGCGATTGACGCAGAGGTCGGCAAAAAAGAATCACCTTTTGCTGTGCTGAAGAAAATAAATGGGCGTACCTAGTGGCATTATTCTGAAAAAACACTCAGGTCGAAGTATTGTTAGGGATTCTTGGTTGGCGATGTTCGCATTACTATGTGTGCGCATTCTTTAGCCAGGTGTGTAAATTTTTAGAAACATTTTTTGAAGTATTAGGAGTTATCATGGCAGTTCAGCAAAATAAAAAGTCCCCATCCAAGCGTGGCATGCACCGTTCCCACGATTTCCTGACTGCACCACAGTTAGGTATCGAGCCAACAACTGGTGAGACACATCTGCGTCACCACATCAGCCCTAACGGCTTTTACCGTGGTCGTAAAGTATTGAAAACTAAGAACGACGAGTAATCTCTGTTCTTGTTAAAGGAAGCGGCGTGACGAGTCTCGTACTTGGCGCCGCTTTTTTTATGCCTGTTTTTCCCGAATTCTGGTGTTCAGATTTGTCTGTGCCCTGATTTTATAAACACGTTTCTGGATCCAGACTGATTTTCTCTGTTTTTTCTTTTTTCATTTCTGTGTGGAAATGGAATTGACGGAAATTGCCTCTCCGTTTGGTACACTAGTCGTTTCGGATCGAAGTTTAGTAACACTACATGACAATAAAAATTTCCATAGACTGCATGGGTGGCGATCACGGCCCGTCA
>JAGWUK010000172.1 GCA_028868455.1 Burkholderiales bacterium
GTTTTCCGACTGGCCTGTGCTGGGTCAGGTTATTTCCCGTAGTTCGCCCATCGCTATTTTTCCGATTCTGCGCTAGACAATGCATGCTGATGTTGTAAGCTAAGTATTCCCGCAAAAAAATTTAAAACAAAATAATACGATCGTTCTATTTTGCGGTATAGTAAGCTCCGAACACGCACTGTGCCGCCATGCATTTCGGCGGGCAAATCCAACCGGCATTTCAACTATAGGAAGAGACATGAGCGCAGAATACCAAGTGAACGGCCAAATTGCCGTCATCACCCTGAACAACCCTCCGGTTAATGGCCTGGGCCATGCCACTCGTAGTGCAATTGTTGATGGCATGAAACAGGCTTTGCATAACGACGCGGTGAAAGCCATCATCATCACCGGTGCTGGAAAAGCCTTTTCTGGCGGTGCAGATATCAAAGAATTCAATTCGCCCAAGGCAATGGCCGAGCCGACTTTGCATACCGTTATTAATGTTGTTGAAGGTTCGAGCAAACCGGTGATTGCCGCCATTCATTCCGTTTGCATGGGTGGTGGCCTGGAGTTAGCGCTTGGGTGTAACTATCGTATTGCCAGCGCAGGAGCACAAATCGCCTTGCCGGAAGTAAAACTGGGTATCTTGCCTGGCGCAGGCGGCACACAGCGGTTGCCGCGCGTACTGGGTCTGGAAATGGCTTTGAACATGATTGTTTCTGGCACCGCTGTCGCATCAGAAAAATTGGCGAAAACTGCTCTGTTTAATGAGATGGCGGAAGGTGACCTGATGCAGGCCGCAATGGCGTTTGCTGAGAAAGTCGCAGATGTTCGTCCTCTGCCACGCGTACGCGATATGAAAGTCGATTATCCGAACTACGAAGCCTATTTGCAATTCTCACGCAATACCGTGCGTGCAATGTCGGGACCATTCCCCGCGCCTTTGAAATGCGTAGAGGCAGTTGCGGCTGCAGTCACGAAAAAATTCGATGATGGCATTAAGTTTGAGCGCAGCTTGTTCCTTGATCTGGTGCAGACCAACGAATCCAAAGCCTTGCGTCATGCGTTTTTTGGTGAGCGCGCCGCCAGCAAATTGCCTGATGTACCAGAAGACACGCCAGTTCGCCCGATCAAATCTGTTGCCGTGATTGGTGCTGGCACCATGGGTGGCGGGATAGCCATGAACTTCGCCAATGCCGGTATTCCTGTCAAGATTCTGGAAATGAAGCAGGAAGCTCTGGACAAGGGCTTGGCAACGATTCGTAAGAATTACGAAAACACCATGAAGAAGGGCAAGCTGACGCCTGAGAAATTCGAGCAAAGAGTTGGCCTGATTACTGGTACTTTGTCATACGATGAAATTGGACAAGCCGATATCGTCATTGAGGCGGTATTCGAAGACATGGGCGTAAAAGAGCAAGTATTCAAAAAACTGGACGAAGTAATGAAGCCAGGTGCGATTCTGGCATCGAATACGTCTACTCTGGATGTGGATAAAATTGCCGCCTTCACCAAACGACCGCAAGATGTTATCGGTACGCATTTCTTCAGCCCTGCCAATGTCATGAAATTGCTGGAAATCGTGCGCGGTAAGCTGACAGCCAAAGATGTGCTGGCGACAGTGATGGGATTATCCAAAAAAATCAAAAAGACCGGCGTTGTATCAGGTGTTTGCGATGGATTTATCGGTAACCGCATGATTGAGCAATACAGCCGTCAAGCTGGCTTTTTGCTGGAAGAGGGATGTACGCCTGAGCAAGTAGACAAGGCCGTTGAAAAGCTGGGTTTTGCGATGGGGCCATTCCGCATGGGCGACTTGGCTGGTAACGATATCGGCTGGTATATCCGTAAGCGTCGCTATGTCGAAAAACCACAGATCACTTACTCAAAAACGGCAGATTTATTGTGCGAAATGGGTCGTTTCGGGCAGAAAACCGGTGCCGGCTGGTATGACTACAAACCAGGTGATCGCAAAGCTTACTCATCGTCAGTTGTCAATGAGATGATCGTTAAGCATTCTGCGGATCTGGGTATCGAACGCCGCAAAATCTCCGACCAGGAAATCGTTGAGCGCCTGATTTATGCACTGGTCAATGAGGCTGCACATATTCTGGAAGAGGGTATTGCAACCCGGGCATCGGATATTGATATGGTGTACCTGACCGGCTACGGTTTCCCATTGCATACCGGCGGACCAATGTTTTATGCCGACACGGTCGGTTTGCAAAACGTTGTCATGTCGATGCAGAAGTACGCCAAAGGCCGTCATGGTGACGCCTGGACACCAGCGCCGCTGCTGGCACGTCTGGCAGCTGAAGGAAAGACATTTAACTAATAAGGCAATGATCGGGGATGGTCGTTTTATTTCCATGACCTGATTTTCAGATAGCGCAGCGATGGCTGCGCTATTTTTTTTATGGAATAAAGAGATGGTTAAAGGCGGCTCGGTGTTAACATCAAGTTCAGTATGCAAAAAATGCTAACAGGAGAAGTGCATGGAGCGAAAAACAGCATTGGATGCCAATTCTTTGCAAGCAACGCTTGATTTGCAGAGAGCCTGCTACCTTCAAGACCCTGTGCCTGACCTGGCTGAACGCAAAAAAGACCTGTTGACTTTGCGGCGCTTTCTGAGCGAGAACAAAGACGCGCTTTGTGACGTGATTAATGCTGATTACGGACATCGTTCGCGCGATGAAACAATGTTGGCAGAAATTATTCCAGCACTCAGTGGTATCGATCATATCCTTCGGCATCTTGGGCAATGGATGAAAGTACAGAAGCGCTCAGTCGACGCGAGCAGTTTTTTGGGCGCGCGTAATCGGGTCATTCCACAACCGCTGGGCGTGATTGGTGTCATTGTCCCTTGGAATTTTCCTGTTAATTTAAGCTTTGTCCCTTTGTCGTATATTTTTGCTGCGGGAAATCGGGCAATGGTGAAGATGAGCGAAAATTCGCGTCATCTTGCCGCATTTTTGATGGCACGAATTCCTGCTTATTTTCCTCCGGAAAAATTGCAATTCTTCGACGAAACCGGCGGCGTGGGGATCATGTTTTCCAGACTGGCGCTGGATCATTTATTGTTTACTGGGTCCAGTCAGACGGGACGGGCAGTGATGGCCGCCGCCGCTACGAATCTTTGTCCCGTTACCTTGGAACTTGGAGGTAAATCTCCAGCGATTGTTTACATGGATTTTCCATTGCAAACAGCTGTTGAACGTATCATGTTTGTGAAGTGTCTCAATGCCGGACAGATTTGCACAACAGTAGACTATGTCTGGGTTCCGGAGTCCGAGCTTGATCGGTTTGTCGCTATGGCGAAAACGGTCGTTGCTGCGCGATATTCTGATCTCAATTCGCAAGACTACACGTCCATCATTGACCAGCACTCTTACGACAGATTGATTCACGCCTTAGACGATGCAGTGGCACACGGTGCGCAGCTGGTGCCGCTGTTAGATACCCCACTGTTTGATCCGGTACTGCGGAAAATTGCGCCGCACATCGTACTGAATGCGTCGGATGATTGCGTATTGATGCAAGCAGAGATTTTTGGGCCTATTTTGCCCGTGCAGGTGTATACCTCGCTGGATGTGGTAACCAGCAAGATCAATGCCGGCCCACGTCCTTTGGCGCTATATCCTTTTAGCAATGATGCACATCAGATTCAGTCGCTGATTGACAAGGTCATGTCAGGCGGCGTCTCGGTCAATGATGCGCTTTTTCACGTTGCTCAACATGACCTTCCGTTTGGTGGTGTCGGTGCCTCGGGAATGGGGCAATATCACGGAAAAGAAGGGTTTGAAACCTTTTCTAAAATGCGGCCGGTTTTCTACCAGAGTCGCTTCAATATGCTTAAATTTTTGATGCCTCCCTATGGTGTTCTGGCCAAAAAGATATTGAGTTACATGTCTCGCTAAGGCTGCCAGGCTGATTTTTGTCTCGTATAGACGCGATGTTATAATGCGAGGTTAATTCATCTATACATTGCAAAAGGTTTTCTGTGCTTTCTACCGCAAATATCACCATGCAGTTTGGCCCCAAGCCACTGTTTGAAAATATCTCTGTCAAATTCGGCGAAGGAAATCGCTATGGTCTGATCGGTGCCAACGGTTGTGGTAAATCCACTTTCATGAAAATATTGGGCGGCGATCTCGACCAGTCTTCCGGTACCGTGATGCTGGATCAGAACGAACGCCTGGGTAAGTTGCGTCAGGATCAGTTTGCATTTGAAGAAATGCGCGTTTTGGACGTCGTCATGATGGGACATACGGAAATGTGGGCAGCGATGGCTGAACGCGATGCGATTTACGCCAATCCTGACGCGACCGATGACGATTATATGAAGGCTGCGGATCTGGAGGCAAAATTTGCCGAGTACGACGGCTATACGGCTGAGGCAAGAGCCGGTGAACTTTTACTGGGTGTCGGTATTCCCATTGACCAGCATCAGGGTTTGATGAGCGCTGTTGCCCCTGGTTGGAAATTGCGGGTGTTACTGGCTCAGGCACTGTTCTCAAATCCAGATATTTTGTTGCTGGACGAGCCAACCAATAATCTGGATATCAATACGATTCGCTGGCTGGAAGATGTTCTCAATGAACGGAATTCGACCATGATTATTATTTCCCATGATCGCCATTTCCTGAATCAGGTGTGCACGCACATGGCCGACATGGATTACGGCACGCTGAAAATTTATCCTGGCAATTACGATGACTACATGCTTGCATCGTCGCAGGCGCGTGCGCAGCAAATGGCGAACAATGCCAAGGCCAAAGAAAAAGTCGCCGAGTTGCAAGATTTCGTTCGTCGATTCTCCGCCAATAAATCCAAGGCTCGTCAGGCAACGTCGCGTGCCAAACAGATCGACAAGATCAAGATTGAAGAATTTAAACCTTCCAGTCGTCAAAACCCGTTTATCCGCTTTGACGGAGAAAAGAAATTGCATCGTCTGGCCGTCGAGGTGCAGGGTTTGGCCAAAGCCTATGATCGTACGCTGTTTAAAAACGTCGACCTGATGGTGGAAGCCGGAGAAAAAATTGCCATTATTGGTGCTAACGGCATTGGTAAAACGACTTTGCTGCGTTGTATCGGTGGACAAGAACTTACCGGTTTATCTGCAGATAAAGGCATGGTCAAATGGGCTGAAAATGCAAACGTCGGATACATGCCGCAAGATCCGACGGAAGAATTCGCCGTCGATAAGAATCTGACCGACTGGATAGGGCAGTGGACACAGGAGGGCGATGACGACCAGGCTGTCCGTTCCATACTGGGGCGCTTGTTGTTTGGTGGCGATGACGTAAAAAAATCAGTCAAGGTACTGTCTGGCGGTGAAAAAGGACGCATGATGTACGGCAAGCTCATGCTAGGTCGCCACAATGTACTGTTGATGGATGAACCAACCAATCACATGGACATGGAATCGATTGAATCATTGAATATCGCCTTGGAGAAATACGCCGGCACCTTGATTTTTGTATCACATGACCGTGAGTTTGTTTCGTCGCTGGCAACCCGTATTCTCGAAATCAAGGAAAACGAAATCATTGATTTCAAAGGCAGCTACGAAGAGTATCTGACAAGCCAGGGAATTGAATAATTCCGTCGCGATATTTTGCCGCGGTATCGGCTGAATTGACGTAATAAGTAAAAACGCCCGATGTAGGTTCTGCATCGGGCGTTTTTTTGCGACTGCATAAAGAAAAGCTGGGCAATCGACTGCTGCGACGGGCATTGATTGGTAAAACTTACTCAACGAGCTTGCTCTCAAATGTTCAAACAGTTTTGTACCCATAGTTCTTGTTGATGCTCATAGGAGTAGTCTTTCTGAGACAACCAGTACATGCAAAATGCATCTATTGTTCTATATAGACGATGCGCGAGGCAGAAGGGGAAAGTTGGATATTTTTTTCAATGATGTTTGCATTGTCGACTATTCCTTGCCTGAATGTCAGTTGGCCAGTTTCAGCGTCAAACAAAATTTTTTCGTTCATGTCACGTCTGTCTTCAATACTATCAATATCCACCTTGACGTTTTTCAAGCAACTTTGCGTTAAATATCGATCGACGGCGTGAACCGATTTTTTATCTAAATTGAAAAGAAAAATATAGTCTTCAAAACCACCGCCACAATAGCCTGCACCACTCTTAGTCCGTGAGGGAAATCGTACAAATGCCCAAAAATATTCAATGGCGTTGAACGCAAAACTTTTTTTTGAAATAGGTGTGAACGAATCCGATTTGGCAAGCAAATTTCGCCATTTCAGGTTCTGTAAGATTAATTGTTTGCCACTCGAATTGATGAAGGAAAAATTCTTCTTATTAACCACAATCACACTGCCATGATGTGTTGCGGATGTTTCTCTTCATCGGCGTGGATTTCGGTTGCAAATAAAAAAGCGAGCATTGCTACGAAGTATCGGCAGTTTTTTAGTCGGTGAAATATCGACCAATTTAGTGATTTAATGATTAATTTTTATCGTGAAGCGATAACACATTGCTTGAAAAATCGTAAATTCCCACCACGGTATTTTCATGTTTTGGATAATTGAGCCACTGAATAATTATTTGATTATTTAGATCAATGTTGATCGCTTTGGTAT
>JAGWUK010000173.1 GCA_028868455.1 Burkholderiales bacterium
AGCAAGCCAGAGGCGACGCGCGCGCAAATCATCGAAGCAGCACAACTGGCAGCGGTTCACGACGATATCCTGCGTTTTCCGCAGGGCTACGACACCCCGGTTGGAGAGCGCGGCGTCACGCTCTCCGGCGGTCAGCGGCAAAGGGTGGCGATCGCACGCGCGCTGCTCACCGACAGTCCTTTACTGCTGCTTGATGATGCCTTGTCCGCTGTCGATACCGACACCGAAACGCGAATATTGCAGCATCTGGCCGGACGCCGCAGTGGCAGCCCCACGCAGAGCGCCGTCATCGTCAGTCATCGCCTGAGTGCTGTGGTCGATGCCGATCAGATCATTGTGCTGCGTGAAGGAAAAATGACCGAGCAAGGCACTCATGCGCAATTGCTCGCACAAGATAACTGGTACGCCTCGCAATGGCGCTACCAACAATTAGAGGCAAGTCTCGATGCCGCGTGATCAGTCAACGGAATTCCAAACTGCGGGACTTCCCGAAAAACGCTTAGCAGTCAATTTACTATTGCAGGCCGCCCGCCCGGAAAAAAAACATGTCTTGCTGGGCATTGTGTTCTTGTTCATCGCAGCCGGGCTGGAAGCGCTCGGCCCTTTGCTGGGCAAGGCCTTCATCGATCGTTATCTGTTACCGCACCAGATGGACTGGCGTGTTGTCATCAGCCTGTTGCTCGGCTATGTGCTGACAGGCTGGGCAGCAACGTGGCTACGCTATTTGCAATTGACCAGGCTGGCTGGTGTAGCGATGCGCTCTGTGCGTCGTTTGCGCGAGCAAGTCTATGGCCATGTACTGCGCCTGCCAATAGCATTTTTCGACAAGGCTATTACCGGTCAGCTGGTCAGCCGTGTCACCAACGATACCGAAGCCGTCAAGAATCTGTACGTGCAGGTGCTGTTCGTCATGCTCGACAGTTCTATCGTGGTGATCGGTGCTTTAGCGGCGATGGCCTGGCTGGAATGGCGGCTGATGCTGATCGTCGCCATGCTGATTCCGGCCGTCATCATCATCGTCTGGTTTTATCAGCGCTGGAGCGCGCCAGCCGTCAGCAAGGCACGTCAGCTGCGCAGCGATATCAATGCACAAGTGGCGGAAAGCATCAATGGCATGAGCGCTTTGCAGGCCAGCAATGCAGCACAGCGTTTTGGTCAGCGTTTTTCTGAAACCAATCATCTGCACTATGCCGCAAGGCTCGATGAATTGCGCGCCAATGCCTGGTTGTTGCGCCCTGCGCTGGATTTGCTTAATTCGCTGCTTTTGGTACTGGTGATTTTTTGTTTTGGTCAACGCAGTTTTTCTGGTCTGGAAGTCGGTATTTTGTATGCGTTTGTCAGCTATATCGCACGCGTGGTTGATCCGCTGATCCAGATCACGCTGCAATTTGGTCAGATCCAGCAAGCCGTGGTCTCTGCCGCGCGCGTCAATACGCTGCTGAACGAGCATTTGCCGCATAAGCAACACACAGATGCACAGATTTCTTCTGGCGAACTGGCGATACAGCATGTCAGCTTCGGCTACGATCCCGCCCATCCGGTATTGCACGATCTGAGTCTGCATATTCCTTCAGGCAGTTTTTATGGTGTGGTCGGCCATACCGGTAGCGGTAAATCGACGCTGATGAGTCTGTTGTTGCGCTTTTATACGGCGCAATCCGGCCACATCGATATCGACGGTCATGCGCTGGAGAGTTTTTCTGATGCCCATTTCCGCGCCCGGGTCGGTCTCGTCCCGCAAGAACCTTTCCTGCTGGCCGCCAACGCCAGAGAAAATATCGCCATGGGGCGCGCAATCAGCGAAAGCGAGATCGTCGAAGCAGCCAAAGCTGCGCATGTGCACGACTTCATTTTGCAACTGGAACATGGTTACGACACCCCGCTGGGCGAAGGTGGGGCGCGACTTTCAACCGGACAAAAGCAACTGATCGCCATCGCCCGCGCACTTGCTGGCAAGCCGCGCATCCTGTTTCTGGATGAGGCGACGTCGCACATCGACAGTGAAACTGAGCAGATCGTTCAGACAGCACTGGTAGAATTGCGCGGAAAAGTCACCATCATCGCCATTGCCCATCGCTTGTCGACGATCCGTGACGCCGACCGCATCGTGGTGTTAAATCACGGAAAACTGGTGGAACAAGGCAAACACAGTGAGTTAATGTTGCTGGATCAGGGCATTTATCAAAAGCTGTATTTGCTGCAAACCCTGGAAGAATAAGGAAAAACAATGAAATGGATTATGGCCTTAGCCGCCATCGCCGGAAGTCTGCTGGTAGCCATCGCTGCTTATGTATTTTTTGTCCTGGCACCGGGATTGCCGCCGCTTGATGCCATCACGGATTACCGGCCAAAAATCCCGCTGCGGATTTACACAGCCGACAATTCCCTGATCGGCGAATTTGGCGAAGAACATCGCGATTTCGTGCCGATCAAATCGATTCCGCCGCTCATGAAAAACGCCTTGCTATCGATCGAAGACGATGGCTTTTATGAACATGGCGGAATTTCCTTCCGTGGCGCAGCACGCGCCTTGCTGGCGGATCTCAGCGGCGGTTTTCATCAGGGTGCGTCAACGATCACCATGCAGGTCGCCAGGAATTTTTTCCTGACCAATGAAAAATCGATCAACCGCAAACTCAGAGAAATCCTGCTGACCTATCGCATCGAATCAGCACTCAGCAAAGACCAGATTCTGGAGCTGTATATGAACCAGATTTATCTGGGTCAGCGATCCAGCGGTTTTTCCAGCGCAGCCCGGACTTATTTTGGCAAGTCACTGGATCAGCTCAGTATTGCCGAAGCTGCCATGCTGGCAGGCATCCCGCAAAATCCGGTGCGCCACAATCCGGCAGTCAATCCGCAGCGCGCAAAACAAAGGCAGATACTCGTGCTCAAGGCCATGCTCAAAAATGGCGTCATCACACCCGCCCAGTTTGAACAAGCCAGCAAGGAACAGTTAAAGATCAATACCAGACAGCAATTCGATACGCATGCCGATTTCGTCGCTGAAATGGTACGCCAGACAATCTACGCCAAATACAAAGAAGAAGCCTATACAGCGGGCCTGCGCGTGTACACAACCATCAATCGCGCCGAACAGGATGCTGCCTATGAATCGGTGCGCCGGAATATCATGCAGTACGATCAGCGTCACGGCTATCGTGGCCCGGATGCATTTATCGAACTCCCCACAGATGCAGATGAGCGTGATGACGCCATCGATGCCGCCTTGCGCAAACATCCTTCCAGCGACAATCTGCAGACGGCCGTCGTCGTCGAAGCATCACCGAAACTGGTCAAGGCAGAATTGCAATCCGGTGACACTGTGCAGATCAATGGTGACGGTCTGCGTTTCGCATCCAGGGCGTTGCAAAGCAATGCCAAAGCGGATCTCAAGATTCGTCCCGGCGCGATTATCCGCGTGATGCAAGATGCGAAAAACCGCTGGGAGATCACACAGATACCTGAAGTCGATGGTGCCTATATCGGGCTCAATGCCGACGACGGTTCATATCGTGCACTGGTTGGTGGTTTCGACTTTAACCGCAAAAAGTTTAACCACGTCACCAGCGCCTGGCGTCAGCCTGGTTCCAGCATTAAGCCCTTTATTTATTCCGCTGCCCTGGAAAAAGGCTTTTCACCGGCAACCCTTGTCAACGACGTACAGCTCTCTGCCACCACAGATGAGTCGCTGAAATGGGATCCGCGTAACGATGACGGCAAATATGATGGTCCGATCACCTTGCGCAAAGCTCTGGCGCAATCCAAGAACGTCGTGTCGGTACGGGTATTGAAAGCGATTGGCATCGATACCGCACGCGCCTGGTTGCCGCGCTTTGGTTTCGACAAGAGCAAACATCCGGCCAATCTGACCCTGGCTTTGGGTACCGGCGCAGTCACACCGCTGCAAATGGCGGCGGCCTATGCCGTGTTTGCCAATGGTGGCTATCAGGTCACGCCGTGGCTGATTAGCAAAGTGACAGACGCGCGCGGCAATGTCCTGATGGAAAACAAACCGCCTGCCGTCGCGCAGGAAGAAAACCGCGTCATCGACAGCCGCAATGCCTTTATCGTGGACAGCATGTTGCGCGAAGTCACGCGCAGCGGCACTGGCTATCCAGCCACGCAAAGACTTGGGCGCCATGACCTGGCGGGCAAAACCGGAACCACCAGCGACGCTGTGGACGGCTGGTTTGCTGGTTATGTCGGCAACATCGTGGCCGTCGCCTGGATGGGTTACGACGACCCTAAATCGCTGGGCGGCCGGGAATTCGGCGCCACGCTTGCCTTACCGATCTGGACCGATACCATGCGCGTCAATCTGGCTGGCAAACCGGAAACGCAGCGCAGCGTGCCGGATGGCGTCAGCAATGCAGAAGGCGACTGGATGTACACAGAATTTATGAACGGTGCTGGGGTACAAACGCTGGATATGTCGGAACCTGCCGCAACGCCGGTCGATCCCGGCGCAGCCTTGCCAGCTAACCCGGTGCCAGCTACTCAAGGGCAGGTGACGCAAGCCCCGGCATAAAAAAACCCGCAGGCAATGTGCTGCGGGCGAATATCCTAACCTTTGGAGGAGTAGCAGTAGGACAGGCGAATCATAGTCAAGGCAAATGACAGGGATATGACAGTCAGCGCCCTGCTTTGCCCGCGATTTTTGCTTTTCCGCGCTGACGCTCCTGCGTTCAAAGGCAGAAAAGACGGGTAAGCCTGCCACTGCTTTGCGCATGGATGCGCTCTGCTTTTTTGTAAACTGTTTGTCATCTCCCCACCATTTGACAGGTTCCAAGATGACATCCGGCTACCAGACCCAAAGAACCCTGCCCCGTGAGCCGCAATTCATGCATGGCACGCCGGGCACCATCTACATCCTGGAAAACGACGGTCTGCGCAAGGGTTTGTACCGCATAGGCGCGACACGACGTTCCGGCGTCTCCAAGGCGATGGAACTCAATCGCGACAACCTGCATACGATCCCCGGTAACTACGAATGTGTTTTTGAGTTACACACCAAGGACTGTGGACAGGCGCTCGATGAAATCCTCAAAGAATTTCAACATCACCGCCGCGGGAAAAAAAGTCAAAGCTTCTACGACCTCGATCTTGATGTGGCAGCAGACAAAATTGCCAATATCATTGCCAACATCAATCGTCATGGATTGATACGCCAGCAGCAAATGCACAGCATGATGCGGCATCTGGAACAAGATGAAGCCAAGGACAAGTCTTCGCAAGCCTTCACACCGCCGCCTGCCGGATTTTTGCAAAAGGCCTATCAGTGGGTCGCCGGATAATTTGCCAAAAATTTGCTTCTGGCCAGCGCACGGCACGCCTTCGGACAAAAAAACTGACGACGACAGGGGATGTCATCGTCAGCCAGATTCAGGCGCATTTTCCTATTGGTGTTATATGAATCGGCGCAACGCTGCGTCCACGTTGTTGTCCTGATTGCTCATTCGGTACAACTGGTACGACATTTGTCTGATCAGGCCGCTTTCGCGACGGGTGCTGCCGCACGCAAAGCTGCAAAACCATAGTCCAGATCGGCCAGCAGATCTTGCGGTGTCTCCAGACCGACATGCAGGCGCAACATCGGCGACTGCCATTTTTCCGGATGAATACTGCGATGCCGCGACGGGCAGGTAGGCAAAATCAAACTCTCGTAACCGCCCCAGCTAAAGCCTATTCCAAACAGGCGCGTCTTGTCGATCAATGCCGCCACCTGCTGCTCCGTCGTATCGGCATGAAACACCGCACCCATCAGACCACACGCATATTCAGGACGGAAATCGCGCTGCCACAAAGCATGACCCGCGCTACCTTCCAGCGGTGGGTATAACACTTCGGCGACTTCTGGCTGCGCCTGCAACCAGCGCGCCACAATCTGCGCGCTGTCGCGATGCACCGCCAGTCGTGCAGCCAGTGTGCGCAAGCCGCGCAATGCCAGAGCGGCATCGTCACCACTGATTGACATCCCCAACTGTTTATAGGTATCGCGCACAATGGGATGCAAAGCCTGATTTGTCAGAATCGCTCCCATCAATGCATCCGAATGACCAACGATGTATTTGGTTGCGGCGTGGATAGACACATCAATACCTAATTCAAACGAAGCCCAGCCTATCGGCGTGGCCCAGGTGCTATCCGACACGACAACCGCGCCAGCCGCGTGCGCAACGGCAGCAATTGCCGGAATATCCTGCACTTCAAATGTCAGCGATCCTGGCGACTCGACAAAAACGACGCGCGTATTTTTTTGCATCAGCCTGGCGATATCGGCACCCATCAACGGATCGTAATACGTGGTCGTGACGCCGATCTGTTTCAGTATACCTTCGCAAAACAGGCGCGTCGGATCATAAGCCGTATCCACCATCAGCAAATGATCACCTGGCTTTAACAAGGCCAGCAAAGTCGTGGTGATGGCAGATAAGCCCGAAGGTGTCAGCATGCAGCCAGCTGCGCCTTCGGCAGCGCACAATGCCTGCTCCAATGCCAGTGTCGTTTCGGTGGCATGGCGCGCATACGAACTGCGCGTGCCGTTAGCTGCCTGCAGGGCAGCGAC
>JAGWUK010000174.1 GCA_028868455.1 Burkholderiales bacterium
CTCATCACAACGGCAAGTGGCGAGCAAGCCCAGATCGTGTTCGCATGGCAAGGCTAATCCACATGGGAAAAGGCAATCGCTGGCAATCGCAATTGTTTCGTCGGCGCGATAGAGATCGGCAGTCACGACGTTGTGACCGGATGAACCGAAGCGATAGGCATAGGTGGTGTCGACAAAATGCGGCAGTATGGCGTCAGCCCGCAAAGCCAGCGTCGCATGCGGTGCGACTTCGATATCGATGCGGCTTTGTGCGATACAGGTTTCGCTGTTGCGTAACAGACGTAAATCCAGTTTTCCTGAAAAACGTCTTTCTGTATCGTTGACGACATGCATGGCGACGCCATTTAATCCTTCGTCCGTGAGCAATACCGTGAGTGGCGCCATTGCGCGTTTGGCGTAGTAATAAGCGGCTTTGGGTTTGCCCAGTGCATCAATCAGACCCCAGCCAGGACCCGGCCACAAATCGCGCCAGAACCAGAGCAGCGCGCCGTGACACGAGGAGCCTGCGCGACGCCATTCCGCCAGCGTTCTGGCGATTACTTCGCCACTGGTGGCGCGTGCCAGCGCCAGATAGCGTTCACGGTCGGCGTAGCGTAATTGCGCGGGATTGACCTGATACAGTTGCGCCATGTAGTGATCGCGGACATCTTCAAAATCCCAGGCGGTGCCATGATCGCGCGGCACTCTTTGTTTCCAGGAGGGATGTACTCCCGGCACTTCGCCGTTTTTCAAAAAGCTGTCGATCAGATCGTCATCGGGCATATTGGAAAAACCCAGGCATTCCGAAGTGAAGCGAACGCCGCAGCGACGCGCATCTTCCAGTGGTCGCAGATAGGCGCCAACGCCAAAATAATGGGCGACGCCGGCATCCACCTGAAATGGCAGGACGCCGCCGCTGGGGCTCGACGGCCAGTAGACTGCGTCAGCACGATATTGCTGACACAGCGCAGGCAGCGTTTCGCTGAAAAAAACATTGCTCCAGTTTTCCTGCGCTTGCCCTAGCATGGCGGCCTGCTGTTCAATTTCGCTATTCCCGCATAGCACGGCGATGCAAGGCGCATGGCGGACACGCTGCAAAAACTGACTGGCTTCCAGCGAAATACTGGCAAGAAAATCCGGATCAGCGACGGGATAATCCATGTTGGCGAACATAAAATCCTGCCAGATCAGAATGCCCAACTCATCGCAAAGACGATAAAACGTATCGTTCTCGTAGCTCATGGTGCCGACCACGCGCAGCATATTCATGCCGGCATCTTTTACCAACGTCAGCATTGTGCGCAGGCTGGATTCGCTGGCATTCAGCGACAGCAAGTCGGCAGGCGTCCAGCATGCGCCACGGCAAAAGACAGAAACACCATTCACATGCAAATGAAAATCGCCGTCATGTTGATCCAGAGTGATCGTCCGAAAGCCGTGTTTGCCAAGATCAAATGATTTTTTTTCTGAACGGGTATTGATCTCAAGACGCACAGCGTAGCGATGCGGATGGCCGTGCGTATGCGGCCACCATAGCGCGACATCGGCGATGGACAGATTGCCGCTGGCTTCCCATGTTGCATCGTCGAGCCGGCGCAATTGCAGTGCCTTCGAATGGGTGTCTGCATGCAGAATCGCCGTGGAAATATCATGCAGGCTGTGCAAGACAAAGCGTCCGTTGATGACGGCGACATCGTTGTCGATCGTATTCTGAATCCCGGCATCCTGCAAACGGATGTCTGACTGAAACCCGAGCATGATGGCGCGATACGGACCGACTGGCGGCACAGGCGGCGACCAGCCTGGCATGCGCCCGATCAGGCTGGTGCGCAACCAGCGCAAGGCTTGTTGCTCGACAAGCCGGGTTTTCCAGCGTGGGCGTGGGCGGCGTTGTGACAGGTGAGGGTTGATCGCCAGAAATCTCAGGCTAAGTTGACCCGTACCCCGAATACCTGAGGCGAGAAGATCAACACGATGCTGCACGAACATATTGTCGCTGCGCAGTATCAGGGTGTCATTCCAGAATACGTGAGCCAAAGTGGCGAGGCCTTCAAAATGCAGTGACGTGGCATCGGGCGGAATCTGTAGTTGGCAGCAATACCATATGTCCACATCGTCAAACTGCTGTTGGCCGTAAGCAAATTGTCCGGCAGTACGCTGTGCGGAGGCGATGGTGCCCGGTACTTGAGCAGGCAACCAGCTTACGGGGATGGTCGCAAGTTGTGAAGGCAAGTCGATCTGACCGGGTTCCAGTTGTGTCAGCACCCAGTCGGCTTCTAAGGGAAGCAGATGACTTTTCATGCGATACCGGATTGGGAAGTGGCATCCGCATTTTGCAGACTCAGCGCCAGATTATCCATGCCGGCCTGCCAATGCTGCGCCAATTGTTCTACCAGCGGAGTCAGGTCCACATCGCGCTTGCTCATGACGGCACGTGCGGTCTTCAATAGCAAGGTTTTCGTGGTCTCCGAAATGGCTTCAAAGTCGTCGGCAGCGCGTGCAAAATCGCCGTGCGTCTGAGATTGCAACCAGCGCAGTTGATGCGCGCCGAGACTAAAGCCTGCCCCCAATTGCCGCAAGGTGGCAAACGCATAGGCGTGATAGGCCTCCATGCCCGCGATTTTTAAACCTTCGACATCCGACAAAAAAACGGGCAAAAATTGCATGACTGGGTTGCTGACGGGACGCCGGGTCATATGCTTGCGCAAAAGGCTGAGAGAAATTTGCGCCAGTTCACTATCGCCGCGATGCACGATACGGTCGAGCCGTACAAATTCGGCAAACAGGGGCATGAATTCAGGGTTGTGTGGATAGCCCAGGCGGAAAGTCGCCACAAAGTCTTCACCCTGCAAATGGTGATAACTACTGTTATGAAAGTAGCCAAGACGCTGATTGGCGAGATCGATTTCCTGAATCGCTATGGTGGTTTTAACGTGGTTGTTACGGTAGTCGGTCCCAGCGGTATCGGGCAGGTAGTAGGAATCGGTTTCCGTCAACACCAACCGCCCGCGCCGTAACTGTTCGCTGGCATTGTGCAATAGGCCGCGCCAGACGTTCAACTCCTGAACGTCAATGCCATACAAGGCAAATAAGTCTTCATGCGGCGGCTTGTAGAATGTCCACTGATCACCGTCAAAATCGTTGGCAAATACCATCGACAGACAAGCGACAGGATTGAGTTTCAGTGCATGCAGGACTTCAACCCAGACATCGATATAGCAGTTGGTTTCTGCCCACGAACGTTCCGCACCGTGCAGAGCATGCGGTACATAGCTGGTACTGTCGATAGGATGGAGCGCGCAGAGTGTCATTGCCAGAGAATCTCGCGAACAGACGTTGGCCAGGTGGCGGTATCCATGCCGTGGGTTTTAAACAGTGCCATGACGATGCGTTCCAGACCGAAACCGAGGCAGGCTGTATGTGCCACGTCACCGCTTGCTGTGTAAATATCGAACAATTTTCCGAAGTGATCCTGATGATAATTAAATGAACAAACTGCAGTTGGTTTTTCTGCTGAAATCACCGGAACAAGCACTTCGAATTTCAATTGTTGTTCGCGCTGATTGGCAGCCAGCATCCGTCCGCCGCGTCCGAAAAACGGATCGGAAGCTACCTCGGCACGCGCTGCCAGTTCCAACGATTGCAAAATCTGCAAACCACGTTGCAGCCAGGTATCGCGCCAGGCGACCACCATGTCCGGTGTCCCTACACGGACAAATTCGCGCACGCGGAAAGATTGCATACGCGTCGGTTCTGGTGATGGTTCGTTGCGGAACACCCAGTTTTGCATATCGACCAGCTTGCCTTCAGCGGGCAGGGTGCCGCTAAAGCTCGGATACACCGGATAACACGCAGCAGGAGTCAGGCAAACAGCCGTCATGGTTTGCAGGTGTGTCCACGGGCGGCCTTCATGCACGTTTTCACTCAATTCTTTGTGTTGCGCTTCGGTGCCGTTAAAACTGAAAATCGTGCCTGCCAATTGCGGAAATGAATCGAGGTATTCGCTACGCTCCAGTACCTTGCGATCCAGACAAGGAGGGAATGACATCTTGACTGCCTGATCATTGGCGGCCACGCGGGAGACGTAATCATCAAACCGTCGTAATACTTCTTCGAACACCGGACCACGTCCGAAAATGCCCTGCACACCGACAGGAATAATATGGCCGGCAGCGACCAGATCTTCAGTCAGTAATTCCGGAGAAAAATCGATAGACATCATTCTTCCTTTTAATCGTCTTTGAGTACCAGCAGCAGATTGGCATTGGTCGCCAGAATGCGGTCATTGCCGACCATGATGGCGGCCGATAGTGCGTCACGCATATGGCGATCCATACTGAACTTGTTGTCGTTTTTGTAGCCGAGAATACCGCAGATAGACAGAGCTTTGATAACGATTTGCGGCAGCGCCTGCGTCGCGTCGATCTTCAGATTGTTCATCTTCAGCGAGTAAGCGATCGAAGACAAGGGGCCATCGGCAGCATCGTCAGCCGCAGAGAGCATTTCGTATTCTGTCAGGCAAGCCTGTACTGAGCTGCGCAGGCTTTGCAGCATGCTGACCAGCTCGGCAAGACGCAGCGCTGTTGGCGGTACGGTGCCAGGATTCGCGCGTGCCTGCCCGCGCACAAAGGCACGTGCCTTATTCGTCGCAGCGGTCGCACAGCCGAGCCAGCAGCCACCCCACAGCAAATGCGACACGGGAACCACGGTTTGCGCTGACATATCACCAAAGGCCGTGCTCATGATTTGCTCTGCGTCTCCGGTGGCCGTCATCAGGAAAGGCGGGCTGCATGTGCCGCGCATGCCCATTGTGTTCCAGCCGCCTTTTTGTTCCAGCGTGTAATCGGCTTTGCTGACCAGGATTAAAGACTGATCACTTCCTGCTGCATCCGGCGTGCGGCGTGCGGTCACCAGCAGATCGTCTGCTTGTGCGCCATACGAAATTGTCGTGGCATCCTTGATCAGGCGGAACTTTGTGTCATTTAATTCGACCGCGCAGCGACTGCGACGCATTTCGCCACCGACACCGACTTCCGACGTCACCGAGGCGATCAGATATTGATGCGTTACCAGACGCTGCAAATAGTCGCGAAACCAAGGATTGTCGAACGCGTGTCTGACTATCGTGATGACCTGAATCTGATGCATGGCAAAGATCATGGCGGTCGCCGCACATTCACGACCGAGGATTTCGCAAATGTCTACCAGCTCCGTCAGCGTCGCACCAGCACCGCCGAGCGACACAGGCACATAGGCACTCAGTAGCTTGTGGTCTTTTAAGGCCTGAATCGCTTCATGCGGAAAGCGTGCCTCTTTATCCACCGCATCGGCATGAGGCGCGACGAATTCTTTGGCAATCAGCCGGGCAGATTGAACCAGCGTGGATAGCTTGCTCATACTAGGCCGCCGTCAGTTCTTCAACTGCCGCGTTGATCGCATTGATGCTTTCAAATACGCTGCGTTTGAGCATGCGATCAGGAAATTCCAGATCGAAGCTGTCTTCCAGCGCCAGCATCACATTGACGCTGGCATGCGAAGTCATGCCTGCTTCATACAGATCGGCGTCGTCGGCCAGGGTATCAATATCGACCGAAAATTTACCGTGCTCTTTTAATACCTGGCGGATTTGTTGTTTGCTCATACTGGGCTTTCTGAAGAATCGTCGTTAACGTGAGAAGTGGGTTGGCAAGTGGCGATTACGGTAGCCGTTGCGTAGTCATGTTCATGGCTGAGGCTCAGAGAAAACTGCCTGATTTTCGAGGCCTTCGCCAGCGCACGTGCCGCACCATGCAAAGCCAGCGCCGGACTGCCATTGGCCGTGCGGATGACCTCAATGGTCAGCCACGGTAATGCGGTATGACGATCGGGCTGCAATATTTTCATGACCGCTTCTTTTGCCGCAATGCGAGCAGCCAGACTGGCCTGCTGCCGCTGTTCTTCACCGCGGCAATCTGCCAATTCGCGGCTGCTGAACAGGCGACGCAAATAGCGATCACCAAATTGGCGTAGGGATTGCTGCACATCCGGAATCCACACCAGATCGGTGCCGACACGCATTACCGTCTGCCGCGCGCATCGGTATCTGCCAGGTTGCCCGGCAGAAAAATTTGGAAACGCAGTCAGGTGGCCCATAGTCGCTTACTTGATTACAGATGTATCTGAAAGTAACAGAATAGCCGAATGCTAACTTTTCGGGAGTTAAAAATGGTTAAGTTTGCTTACCGTCAAGAAAGATCGACAGGATTTTCTGATTTTCTACCAGCGTATTCGACGAACGAAAATGGATCGCGCGCGATAGTAATTGGTGATGGCTATCTTTGGCAAAAAAGTTATCGAATACATACTCTACACAATTTTTAACAATGTTTATTAATTTATAAATATAATGAGTTCTCACGTAGTATTCCTACATCATAGAATTCAATATTTAAGCAAGAATGTCCCACAGTTCGACAAGACATCAACAGGCCATCGGCAGTTCCCCCTTGTTTCGACCAGAGGTCACGGCAGCGCACAGTCAGCAATGGCTGGGCGCCATACGTCTGGCGCAGCCTGTTTCTTCATGGCTGATTGTTGGCATTGCTTC
>JAGWUK010000175.1 GCA_028868455.1 Burkholderiales bacterium
GCGCCCGACTTGTGACCCCATGGTTCGGACTGCAGATTTAACCATCGTTTCAACCACATTGTCTTTACGTCGCAACCCTGTCGATCCACCAAGCAAGTTACCAAAAACGCTTTTTAGCGTTTCCGCCATACCGCTTTGATTTTCCGTTGAAGCTTGTTGCCGAGTTGTCGTGTGATCGACCGGGGTACCCGAATTACCCCATGAATTTGCATCTGTGTTTGTTTGCCCAGAGGCCGGGGCGCTAAAATTTCGTGTGACTCTGCCGCTCAGTTTTTCATATGCTGACTCACGGTCAATCACCTTTTCGTAGACGCCAGCAACGATTGACGAAGCCATAATCTGTTGCCGTTCATCCATTGTGATCGCGCCTATCTGTGACGCCGGCGGAATAACGTAGGCGCGCTGCACAACATTGGGGCGCCCTTTTTCATCCAAAAAAGAAATCAGCGCTTCACCAACCTCCAGCTCCCCGATGACCTTTGCAGTATCCAGCTCGGGATTCACTCTGAATGTCTCCGCGGCAGCTTGCACCGCTTTTTGGTCACGCGGCGTATATGCGCGCAACGCATGCTGAACCCGATTCCCCAATTGGCCTAAGACGGTATCCGGAATATCCAACGGGTTTTGAGTAACGAAGTACACGCCAACGCCTTTTGACCGAATCAAACGCACAACCTGTTCTATTTTTTGCAACAAAACCTTGGGAGCCTCATCAAACAGCAAATGCGCCTCATCAAAAAAGAAAACCATCTTAGGCTGGTCGATATCCCCCACTTCTGGCAAATGCTCATACAACTCCGCCAACATCCATAACAAGAAAGTCGAATACAGACGTGGTGATTGCAATAACTGATCAGCAGCCAGAATGTTGACGTATCCCCTGCCATCGCCGTCGGTTTGCATCATGTCATCGAGATTCAGCATAGGCTCGCCAAAGAACAACTCTCCTCCCTGTTCAGACACAGAAAGCAAAGCGCGTTGGATTGCACCGATGCTGGCAGAAGAAATATTGCCGTACCCAGTTTGAAACTCGGAAGCGTTGTCGCCAAGGTACTGCAACATCGCCCGCAGATCTTTTATGTCAAGCAACAGCAAGCCGTGATCGTCCGCGATCTTGAATGCCAATTGCAGGACACCCTCCTGCGTGTCATTTAAATTCAGCATACGCCCAAGCAGCAATGGTCCCAGATCGGAAATTGTCGCGCGAACCGGATGTCCTTGTTTGCCAAAAACGTCCCAAAAGGTCACCGGGCAGGCGGCCCAGTCCGGCATTGCCAAATTCAACATATTCAGACGCTGAGATATCTTGGCAGCTTCCCGACCAGGCTTGGCTAAACCAGACAAATCTCCTTTAACGTCGGCCATAAATACCGGCACACCCGCATTGGAAAACGACTGAGCCATCACCTGCAAGGTCACTGTCTTGCCCGTTCCGGTTGCACCGGTAATACAACCATGGCGATTAGCCCAATCAGAAAGTAAGTAAAGTTCAGTTTGCGAGTTTTTAGCGATCAACAAGGGTTTTGACATGGTTTTGAGAGATGATTTGGAAAATTTGGGCGGTGTCACTATGGTAAAATACCGCTCTTCATTATAAAACCAAGCTAGGCAAGTTTGCCGCCCAAGCGGGCGTGCTATTGCCAATTCAGGAAAGAGCGATCATGGCAGGACATAGTAAATGGGCCAATATCAAGCACAAAAAAGCAGCCACTGATGCAAAACGCGGCAAAATCTGGACGCGTTTAATCAAAGAAATCACGGTGGCTGCTCGCATGGGTGGAGAGGACATTAACTCTAACCCACGTTTGCGATTAGCGGTGGATAAAGCCGCCGACGCCAATATGCCAAAAGAAAATGTCACTCGTGCAATTCAGCGCGGCGCGGGCACCTTAGAAGGCGCGAACTATGAAGAAGTTCGCTATGAAGGCTATGGTATTGGTGGTGCTGCCCTGATCGTTGACTGCATGACAGACAATCGCGTCCGTACTGTTGCAGAGGTTAGACACGCATTCAACAAATACGGCGGCAACATGGGTACCGAAGGCTCCGTTGCCTTTTTATTCTCACATTGCGGACAAATGTTGTTCGCGCCTGGAACAAACGAAGATGCTCTAATGGAAGCCGCTTTAGAGGCCGGCGCCGACGATGTCATTACTGACGATGAAGGTGGCATTGAAGTATTGTGTGCGCCGTTCAGTTTGTCTGAAATTCGCGCCACGCTGGAAAAGGCGGGATTTACGCCAGAAGTCGCAGAGGTCACGATGAAGCCAGCAACAGAAACTGTTTTTACTGGCGACGACGCAAGCAAAATGCAGAAATTATTAGATGCATTGGAAAATCTGGATGACGTTCAGGAAGTTTTTACGAACGCGATTATAGAAGAATAAAAAATGAAAATTCTCGTTGTTGGCTCTGGCGGCCGTGAACATGCCCTCGCCTGGAAACTTGCACAATCTGAACGCGTGCAGACTATTTTTGTCGCGCCTGGAAATGGCGGCACGGCATCGGACATACGTCTTGAAAACATATCCCTTACCGACCCGACAGAACTCGCGGAGTTTGCGCTAAAAGAGCAAATCGGCCTGACTGTCGTCGGGCCAGAAGTCCCGCTGGCTGCGGGCATTGTTAACATTTTCCGTGATCGCGGCTTGAAAATTTTCGGGCCAACAAAAGAAGCTGCGCAATTGGAAAGTTCGAAAGACTTCGCCAAAGCATTTATGCAGCGTCATGCGATTCCGACGGCTGAATATAAAACCTTTTCTGAACTAGCCGCTGCACATGAATACATAGAGAGCAAAGGCGCTCCCATCGTGATTAAAGCAGATGGGCTAGCGGCGGGGAAAGGGGTCGTCGTTGCAATGAGCCTGGACGAAGCGCATGCAGCGATCGACATGATGCTTTCAGATAATAAACTTGGCGATGCTGGCGCGCGCGTCGTCATTGAAGAGTTTCTCGCCGGAGAAGAAGCTAGTTTCATCGTCATGGTGGACGGCAAAAACGTACTCCCACTTGCGACAAGTCAGGATCATAAGCGCTTAAAAGACAAGGATGAAGGTCCCAACACAGGGGGCATGGGGGCATATTCACCTGCGCCAATCGTAACGCCGCAATTGCATGCACGTGTCATGCGGGAAATTATCAATCCGACTGTGCAAGGCATGGCAAAAGACGGGATTGTTTTTACCGGTTTCTTATATGCCGGACTCATGATAGATGAACATGGCAACCCGAAAACTTTGGAATTCAACTGCCGCATGGGCGATCCTGAAACACAACCGATCATGGCTCGCTTAAAAACAGATCTGGTGCAAGTCATGGAGCATGCAGTCAATGGAACACTTGACTCCGTTGAACTGGAATGGGACAGGCGAACAGCGATGGGGGTCGTTATGGCGGCGGCAGGCTATCCCGATACGCCACGGAAAGGTGATCGCATTACCGGCATACCCGCAGAAACGGCGGAATGCGTGACTTTCCATGCTGGCACGGCGCTTATTGACAAGCAATTAAGCGTTACCGGCGGACGTGTCCTGTGCGTTGTTGGACTTGGTGACACAGTTAAGCTTGCCCAGAAACACGCCTACGAAACTGTTGAGAAAATACATTTTGATGGCGCACAATACAGACGCGATATCGGTTGGAGAGCAATGAATCGCAAGCATTAAATCGTCAACAATTTATTTCGGCGCACAAACATTCTGATGGGTTGGACGAAGTCCAGCCCGTCTTGTTTTTCAGCAAAAGACACCAACAATGATTGATACCCACACTATTAAAAATTATCTTCTTTCGCTGCAAAGGGAAATCGTTGCATCACTTGAAGAACTTGATGGCAAGCCTTTTCTGAACGATAGTTGGGAGCGCGCAGAAGGTGGCGGTGGCATTTCGCGCGTCATCGAAGAAGGTAATGTATTTGAGCGAGGCGGCGTCAATTTTTCACACGTCATGGGCGAAAAATTACCCCCTTCCGCCGTTGCTGCCAGACCAGAATTAGCAGGTAAAAAATGGGAAGCGATGGGTGTTTCTCTTGTATTACACCCACGCAATCCGTATGTGCCCACTGTCCATATGAACGTTCGCTTTTTCACGACGCGCGACGAAAATGATGCGTCTGTCTGGTGGTTTGGTGGTGGCATGGATTTAACCCCCTATTATGGGTTTGAAGAAGACGCGCGTCATTTCCACGGAATTTGCAAGCAAGCATTAACACCATATGGCGCAGAGCTATATCCTCGTTTCAAAAAGTGGTGCGACGAATATTTTTATTTAAAACATCGAAAAGAAGCACGTGGCGTTGGAGGAGTATTTTTCGATGATTTCAATGAATTAGGGTTTGACGAGAGCTTCAGTATGATGAAAAGTGTCGGTGATGCGTTTATTCCGGCCTATCGCCCTATTCTGGAACAGCGAGTAACAATTCCATTTGCTGAACGTGAGCGTGATTTTCAGGCCTATCGCAGAGGACGTTACGTTGAATTTAATCTTGTATTTGATCGCGGCACACACTTTGGATTGCAATCGGGTGGGCGAACGGAGTCCATATTGATGTCAATGCCGCCCATTGTAAAATGGCGCTATGACTGGAAACCTGAAGCCAATAGCAGAGAAGCAAATTTGGTAACGGAGTTCCTCGCTCACAGGGACTGGGTATAGGAAAAATTTTGGCACATTGTGTATTAGTATTGGGCGGAAGTTACGACCCGGTACACCTTGGACATGTTGCGTTGGCGCGCTGCCTGACCAATTTGCTACACCCTGATGAACTACGAATCATACCTGCCGGGCAACCTTGGCAAAAATCACCTTTAACCGCCACAGCACAACAAAGAATTGAAATGCTGGAGTTGGCTTTTGAAGACTGGATTGGCTGCTCAATCAGTATCGATAAGCTGGAAATCCAGAAAGCATTAGACAATCAGGTAAACTACACAATAGAGACATTACGCCAACTACGCTCCCAGTTGGGCGAGCATGTATCTATCGTATTTGCCATTGGAGCAGACCAACTGCAGAATCTTCATACTTGGTATCAATGGAAAGATTTATTTTCAGTGGCACACCTGATTGCCGTCGCGCGCCCGGGCAGCAGTCTGGAAATAGCGAATCCGGATGTTGCCGCTGAATGGAAACAAAGAGAAATGAGCATTCATGATTTGCGATCACGCGCAACAGGCGGAACGTTCATTGAGAAAAACCTGGCACAAGATGTATCTGCCACCCAACTTCGCCTGGAATTAAAGCAGTGTAACCCGACAACAAAATTGCCAGTCCCGCACAAGGTGCTAGACTACTTAAAACAACATTCAATTTATTCAAAAAATGGACATTAAAAAATTACAAACTCTGGTTATTGACGCTCTGGAAGACGTCAAGGCACAAGATATTCAATTATTCGACACAACACATTTAACAAGTTTGTTCGATCGAGTCCTCGTCGCCTCTGGCACATCCAATCGCCAGACAAAAGCTTTGGCTGCTTCAGTTCGTGACAAAGTGAAGGAAAATGGTGGCAACGTCCTCAGCGTAGAAGGAGAAACGACTGGCGAATGGGTACTGGTCGATCTCGGCGATATGGTCGTACATATCATGCAACCAGCAATTCGCGCGTATTACAGGCTGGAAGAAATCTGGGGGGACAAGCCTGTAAAATTAGGCGCGGCAAAACGCACATCCAAAAAATCAGTTGAGCTAGCAGAATCTGAAGCACCTAAGCGCGCGCCAAGAAAAACTGGCGGCAAGGCTGCGCCGGTTGAAGTTACACACGATATGATGGCTATTCAGACCACACTGGATGATGAGCCTAAAAAACCAGCGCGCAAACCTCGTGTAGCAAAAGCAGCAGAAGACACATCGGCGACTAAACCAGCGCGCAAATCTGCACCACGTAAAACAGGCGACGGTGCAGCAACTAAAGCAGCAAAAGTCCCAACGGGCGCACGTATTAAGGTTGCCGCAACAAAAACCGCTGTTGCATCAGCCAAACAGGCAGCAACCAAGCGTGCGACAACGCGAAGAAAAACCGAAGAATAATTCCTTTCGGAAAAAATTTGGCTGCCTTGTGCAGCCAGTTTTTTAAGCACTTGGTGCAAACTATTATCTCTTTGCGAAAAAGAACTCACATCGTAATATGCAATTGATTATCGCAGCAGTCGGCCACAAAATGCCCTCCTGGATAGAAGCTGGATTTCAGGAATATGCCAAACGCATGCCGAACGAATGCCGGATTCTCCTGAAAGAAATTAAACCTGTTGAACGTTCTGGTAGCAAAACTGCGGAAACAGTCATGGCACTCGAACGCAGTAAAATCGAAGCCATCATCCCCAGAAATGCCCGTATCATCGCTTTGGATGAAAGAGGAAAAGACTGGACAAGCATGGCGCTTTCACAAAACCTGATGCAATGGCAGCAAGAGGGGCGAGATATTGTGTTCGTGATAGGAGGCGCAGACGGTTTGGATGCAGAATTTAAATCCAAAGCAGATGTACTTATCCGTATCTCCAGCCTGACTTTGCCACACGGAATGGTCAGAGTT
>JAGWUK010000176.1 GCA_028868455.1 Burkholderiales bacterium
TGCAGAAGATGTTGGCCGATGAGCCAAACATGACGGATGACGATATTCTCGAACGCGTGCAGGCTGCAGCCAACGAGACCTACGATGCCAAAGTCGCCATCGTCGGCAAAGAATCGTTTGCCGGTTTTGAGCGTAGCGTCATGTTGCAAAGCATTGATTCACACTGGCGTGAACATCTGGCAGCGCTGGATCATCTGCGTCAGGGTATCCATTTGCGCGGTTATGCACAAAAGAATCCTAAGCAGGAATACAAGCGTGAGGCCTTTGAATTATTCGGGCAAATGCTCGATATGATCAAAGGTGAAGTGGTCCGGACCGTGGTAACGGTGCGTATTCAGTCGCGCGAAGAAATCGAGGCTGCCGAAGAGCAAATGGCGATGTCGCAAATCGAAAACGTCCATTATCAACATGCCGATTTCGATGCGAATGCGTCACCCGAAGAAATGCTGGCGCCGACTGCCGTGGCACAAAGCAGCGAGCCGCAACTCAGCTATGCTTTAAAAGTGGGTCGCAATGATCCTTGCCCTTGCGGCAGCGGCAAAAAATTCAAGCAATGTCATGGCCGTCTGGCGTGATCTGCTGAATTGCTAATCAATAAAAAGGGGCGATGAATTCCGAGCCGTTCGCTTAACGTGTTGAAAATTCCAGCATCGGTGCCTGGCTTGTAATTTGCTCCCAGCAGCATTCGTAGGTGTTAACGGGAGCATGAGGGGATAAAGCCAGAATGACACATTAGCGTTTAAGTGATTTGAAGCCGCAGTTTCAGCAATAACTCGCACCACTAACCGTGTCAAATTGCACGAAAAGTACGATTACCCCAGTCTTGCACGCCGGATGAGTGGAGGACCTTGCGGCAAACGCTGGCGAGACCCATTCTGGACGAATTGCATTCCTGGCTAATTGCCACACGCCAAACAGTGGCCGACGGCAGCGGCACCGCCAAGGCGATGGATCATGCGATGAAACGCTGGCCAGCGCTGATGTGCTATGTCGAATCGGGCACGCTGCCGATCGATAACAACCCGGCGGAGAATGCGATACGTCCGATCTGTCTGGGCAAGAAGAACTGGTTGTTCGTAGGATCTGAGCGGGCCGGCGAGCGCGCCGCAGCTATTCAAAGCCTCTTGGCCACAGCCAAGCTCAATGGCATCGAGCCCATGCGCTGGCTGACCGAGACGCTGGAAAAACTACCGGCTTGCCTCAACAGCGAGATTGACTCGCTACTTCCCTTAGCACCATCTAACAGCAACTAAGCGACCAAGCAATGTGGTGGCGCTGGATGCTTACAGTGAAACTGTGCCGCCGACACTCTTTAAAATTTCTCTGCGCATCAGTATAGCGCCAGACATGTCTATAACAGAAATTTCAACAACTCCATGTCCAATATCGTGATCTGGCAAACTGGTAACTGCACCAACGGAAAATGTGGAGCTGACAGAATATCCTCCGCTATCTTTCCACTCGAATCCCAAATACTAGCCTCAATGACGATACGCGTTCACTTAACATGTACTGCTTTCATATGGCAACAGACGTCAGATAGCTATGCTCGCCTAAAGATCGCGCACGATTACGCCCCAATTTTCCAGATATACTTTACTCCGCGACTGGTCGGGCGGTGAGAGCTGCCGGAGTAAATAGTTATTGGCGTGCGACCACAGTGCGAAGGAAGGCATTGACTTCTCAATATCGGAGCCAGGCTCCGCATTTCGATTGACTAGCCAAAGCTCATCTAGCACCGCGTAACCGGCCCAGAAATCAACGAGAAGTTTGGGCTTGGCGTCCGGCACCACCATCGGCCGTTCACAGTACGACAGAACCAGGGGGGCTGATTCGAGCATAAGCCATGTGTCAATCTGTGTCCTGCCGAAAAGCGTCAACATTCGCTGGATCTTGGGACCGAAGACGTCGTACCGATGGCCCTTGTATGGCCTGGTATTATCTGCCGCCTTAACAAACCGTGCTGTCGTCGCCATCGCCACTCCACGCTGCCGATTGAAGATGGACTGAACTACGACACGACTTTCGGGGATTGTCAAACTCTCTTCAATTTTATTTGAAACGAATCTGCCCAACTCAGGCAGACTTGTTCTAACGAATCAATGAGTTACATGGATCTGTAGTGGGTAGTTTTGCTTCCTTGAACGACCCCCACTTGGTCAATACTGGTTGCGCGTCAACACACTTAATTGCTGTATTTATTTTGTAGGTTTTTTTAAAAAACGTGATTAAAGTCAAAGAAATGTTGAATGATAATGATTACTATTATGATTCAAATCATCTTATTTATTATTTCATTGTCTAAGGTTTACATTATGTCTGTTATTGCTTTCCGCTTGAAAGCGGCTGCAGCCGCCTTAGCACTCGGTGCTAGTTTGACTGTGCATGCGATCGAGTATCCGATCGGCACACCGCAACAGCGCGTCGGTCTGGAGTTGTCTGCGGTTTATCTGCAACCGATCACAATGGAACCGGAAGGTATGATGCGCAAGGTCGAGGAATCCGACGTGCATCTGGAACTTGATATCAAGGCGCTGGCGAATAATCCGAACGGTTTTCCCGAGGGCTCGTGGGTTCCGTATCTGCTCGTTAAATACGAGTTGACCAAGGTCGGCAGCAACCAGAAAATCGCCGGCGATTTCATGCCTATGGTGGCCAACGACGGTCCACATTATGGTGATAACGTCAAATTGATGGGGCCGGGCAAGTATCAGGTTAAATTTCAGGTCTTGCCGCCTTCGGCCAATATGCACGGCCATTTTGGCCGCCATACCGACCGTCAGACCGGTGTCCGCCCTTGGTTCAAGCCCGTCGATCTGGAATTTGAATTCACCTTTGTCGGCGTCGGCAAGAAAGGAGGTTATTGAGATGGCCTCCTTGTCCAAGCGTACGGTGGCTTTGTTGTCAGCCGTCATGCTGGCTGTGCCGGTGCAGGCAGCACCGGTCAAGACTGAGTTGAATACGCTGCTAAAGAAATTCAGTGAGCGTTTGGAGCAGCTGGAAAAACGCAATGCCGAACTTGAGCAGCAAGTGACACAGTTACGCGCCGAAAACAGCGTCAAACTGGAGTCGCGCGTCGAGGCAATCGAAGAACAAAATGCCAAGATTGAAAAGGGATTGGAGAACGACGGCGTCAGTCAGTACGAACCAGAGCTTACGGCGCGTCTGAAAGCGGTCGAATACCAGTCGCTGAATATGCAAAAATCGGCCAGAACCGTCAGTGCTCTGGACGGTGTGACCGCTGGCGTCAGCCTGACAACGGTCGCACAACATCCGGGTGAAATGCCTGCCGGTTCGTCGATCCACAACAGTCAGCTCAATTATCGCGGCGATGTGACGGTCTCGTTACCTTTATCTAATAGCGGCGACATTGAAAACAAGATGGTAGCCGCGTTCCGGCTTGGGCAGGGCATTGGTCTGAACGGCGTGCGTTCGTTCGCCAAGCCGAACGCCAGCGCCTTCCGCGTCACCAGCACCAGTCCCGACGACAGCGTGGCCGTGCTCGGGCAGGCCTGGTATCAGGCCACCATTCCGCTACCGTTTGGCGGTTTCAAGCCACGTTCGCGCGAAAAACTGGAAATCAATTTCGGCAAGATGGATCCCTTCGCTTTCTTCGATCAGAATGCGGTCGCCAACGACGAGACGCGCCAGTTTCTCAACACTGTGTTCGTGCATAACCCCTTGCTGGATGCCGGTGGCGATATCGGCGTCGATGCCAACGGTTTTACTCCGGGCTTTCGCGTTTCTTATTTGAACGAAGTCAATAAGGCTGAACCGTGGCGCCTGTCTTTCGGCGTATTCGGCGCGGGCCCGGGGGCGAATTACACGCGTTTCTTCAGTTCGCCACTGGTGATTGCGCAGGCTGAGAAACAGTTCAAATCGTTTGGTGGTCTGAATGGCAATGTGCGTGCCTATTACTGGCGTAACGGCCAGGCGGCACAGTATTCGGGCGATGTCGCCGCGCATTCGGGCTGGGGGATTTCGGCAGATCAGCGCATCAGCGATGATGTGTCGCTGTTCGGTCGTTACGGCCATCAGTTGACCGGACGCGTCAGTTTCGACCGTGCTATCACCGTCGGTGCAGAATTCGGCAGCGGCCTGTGGCAGCGTGGTGCCGACGCGCTTGGCGTTTCGCTGGGATGGTTGCATACCAGCAGCCAGTTCCGCAATGATGCTCCGATCCTGGCTGATTTCGGTTTCGCCGCCAGCAATGCCGAACGCGTCGCTGAAATTTATTACCGATATCGCGTCAACAAGCAGTTCGAACTATCGCCCGATTTGCAGTTGATTTCCCGTCCGGCGGGTAATTCTGAAGCATCACTGGTCAAATTGTTCGGTGTGCGCGCCCAGATCGTTTATTGAGATGTGTATGTCACTTAAAAAATTTATTCTCGGTGCTGCGCTGACACTTTCTTGCCTGGTGCCAGCGTTGGCCGAGGAACTGTTGACTTTTCAGATTACCGCAAAAAATGGCAAGTTGATTCCTGAGCGGATTGAGGTGCCGGCCGGGCGCAAGATCAAGCTGGTGCTGAAGAACGAAGGACTGGGGCCGGAAGAGTTTGAAAATCTCGAGATGCGGGTCGAAAAAGTGCTGGGGCCGGGAGCGACCTCGTTCGTCGTTTTGCATAACCTCAAGCCCGGCACCTATCGTTTCGTCGATGAATTTCATCCTGAGACGGCGCAATGCCTGATTGTTGCAAAGTAGTGGGGACGGGTTTCGATAAACTGGGCGGCGTCGTAATGGCGCAGAAATGCATGCCGTCGCGGATTTAGCTGTCGAAAACGTCTCTACATTTTTGCGTTTGTATTCCTTTGTATTCGTTTGTAGGCGTTTTGAGCAAGAGAGAGTTTTGAAATGATCAATGCAATTTTTATCGTCTGGCGCGAAAGCCTGGAAGCGATGCTGGTAATCGGCGTGTTGTCGGCCTGGATCGCGCGCCAGAGCGACCGGAGCGGCTTGCAACGCACACTGTGGCTGGGTGTTGTTGGTGGCGTGTTGCTGGCGGGTACGATGGCTATGCTGACTTTTAGCGCGCAAAACCTGCTTGAAGGGAATGCGCTGGAAATTTTTCAATTGTGTATGGTATTGATTGCCGCCGTGCTGATTCTCGAAATGCTGGTGTGGATGCGCAAGCACGGTCGCCACATGAAACAGAACCTGGAAGCCGGCGCAGCGCGTGCGGCTGAAGGCAGCGGTCAATACGGCTTGGCGCTGATCGCCGCGCTGGCGGTCGGGCGCGAAGGTGCGGAAACTGTGGTGTTCTTATACGGCATGGGTATGGAGCGGCAGGGCGGGGCACTGCTCGAACTGACCTGGTCGGCTTTAACAGGCATCGGCGCTGCAGCGCTGACCGCCTGGTTGGTGGCGCGCGGCGCGCGTTATCTGAATTACCGTACCTTGTTCCGCTGCAGTGAAGTGGCGTTGCTGTTGATCGCTTGTTCGCTGATCGGTAATGGCGTCGATCGTATCCTCGGGCTCGATTGGTTGCCGATGTTGAGTAACAGCATCTGGGATAGCTCGGCCTTGCTTGATGATAGCAGCCGATTCGGCAAGGTGCTGGCTGATTTCGTTGGCTATCGCGCGCAACCGAGCGTGTTGCTACTGATGGTCTACCTGGCGTTCTGGAGCGCGTCCTGGTGGCGTTTGCGCGATCACTCTAATGGGAGTGGTCGATGATCCCGATTCGAGTCGTGCGCGTCGCACCGCCCAGTAAGACACACCTGCTGCAGCGGCTCGGTGATGCGATGCGCCGCCATGCGCACCTGATCTGGGCGCTGCAATGGATGGTGGTGCTGTTTTATCTGGCGTTGGTCGTGTTGCCGGTATTTTTACCGCTACCACCGCAGGGCGCCAGCATTCTGAATAACCTGACCCTGTTCGCGCAATTTCTGTTTTGGGGAATCTGGTGGCCCTTCGTCATTCTCAGCGTGTTTTTACTCGGCCGGGTCTGGTGCGGTGTGCTGTGTCCTGAAGGTGCGTTGAGTGAGCTGGCCAGCAAACATGGTCTGGGTAAGGCGATTCCGCGCTGGCTGCGCTGGAGCGGCTGGCCGACCGTGGCATTTATCCTCACGACCGTGTATGGGCAACTGGTCAGCGTGTATGAATACCCGCAAGCGGCCTTGCTGATACTCGGTGGTTCGACCGTGGCGGCGATCATCGTCGGATATGTATACGGCAAGAACAAGCGCGTCTGGTGCCGTTACCTGTGCCCAGTTAGCGGTGTGTTCGGCTTGCTGGCCAAAGTAGCGCCGCTGTATTTCGCGGTCGATGAAAGAGCATGGCGGGAATTTTCCGGGCACGCAGAGCGCGTCAACTGTGCGCCGCTGATCGACATGCGACACATGAGTAGCGCTTCCAAATGTCATTCATGCGGACGCTGCAGCGGACATCGCGATGCCATCGAACTTGAGGCGCGCTGGCCGAATCAGGAAATTCTGGCGGCAACGCCGCGCGACGCCTCGACGCCGGATGCCATCCTATTAATGTACGGCATGTTGGGTGTCGCCATGGCGGCGTTCCAG
>JAGWUK010000177.1 GCA_028868455.1 Burkholderiales bacterium
GTAATTTAATCGCTGGCAAGGCATTGAAGCGTTGTACCGAATCAGGACCAGTAATGAACTTGACTGTCGTGAATGCGCGCACCGGTATCATTTGTCCGCTCGACGACCGCACATACATATTGCCGATATCGTCAGGCTTTGCACGATATTGTCCTTCTGCCTGCAATTGCACGGTATAGATACGACCGTTTTTGTTGAAGTCGTTCACATAATAGCTTCCCATTGTTGCCGCCAGCGTATTGTAAATATCCGACAGCGCTACACCCATAGAGCGGGCTTTTTCGTTATCCACATCCACATACACTTGCGGTGAATTGGCTTGCCACAAAGTTTTTACGCCCGCCAGTTCAGGTTGCTTGTTCGCTTCGGCAATCAACAAAGGCAACAGCTTCGCCAGACGTTCAACACCGCCCTCACCTTTATTTTGCAAGTAGAACTCAAAACCGCCGGTTTGCCCCAGTCCCTGAATTGCCGGTGGACTGAAGAAGAGTGGCAGACCTTCTTTGATGTGCCCGGTTTTCATATAGCTTTCACCAACCAGTTGCTGCGCGGACTGATGGCGATCTTCCCAGGGTTTCAACGGGAAGAACATAGTCGCAGCTGAAGATTTCAAACCGCCACCGCCAAGGAAATCCAGACCAACCAGCGCAAATGTGGTGTCGATGTTCTTGTTGGTTTTCATCACATCTTCAACTTTGCGGACCATGGCATCGGTTCTGTCCAGCGATGAGCCGTCCGGCATAATCGCTGCGCCGATGAAATAGCCTTGATCTTCATCCGGCACCAGTCCACCCGGTACACTTTTCCATAACACACCGGTCAGAGCGACCATGCCAACGACAATGGCGATTCCCAATACAGCGCGACGCAAAATGAAGCTGACGCCATCGGTGTAACGCTTGGTCAAGCGGAAAAATGCCGCATTAAACCAAAGGAAAAACGGATGATGGTTTTCCGCACCTGGCCGCAAGAACATCGCGCACAGTGCCGGAGTGAGTGTCAACGCAACGATACCGGACAAAACGACGGCAATCGAAATGGTGACGGAGAACTGACGATACAATTCACCGGCCAGCCCGCCCAGGAAAGCAATCGGCCCGAAAGCGGCCACCAGTACCAGAACAATCGCGATGACCGGACCAGTGACTTCATTCATGGCTTCGATCGCTGCCTCTTTGGTCGACATGCCTTCTTCATTAATCAGACGCTCAACGTTTTCCAGCACCACAATCGCGTCGTCCACCACAATACCGATCGCCAGCACCATCCCGAACAAAGTCAGCGTGTTGATGCTATAGCCGAGCAAGTGCAAGCCAGCCATCGTTCCGATCAGAGAAACCGGTACGGCCAGCGTTGGAATAATGGTCGCGCGCCAGCTTTGCAAGAACAGATACACCACGATAAATACCAGCACCATCGCTTCGGCCAGTGTTTTCAAAACCTCGGCGATGGATTCCGTCACGAAAGGTGTCGTGTCGTACGGTGTGGTGTATTCCATTCCCTCAGGGAATTTCGCTTTCAACTCTTTCAATGTGTCTTCAACTGCCTTGCGCGTGTCCAGCGCATTTGCGCCAGTCTGCAAGAACACACCGATGTTGGCTGAAGGATGTCCGTTTACACGACCATACAGGTTGTAATCCTTGGAGCCTAGCTCTACGCGTGCCACATCGCTGATGCGAACGGTAGCCCCTCCTTTGGAGGATTTTACGATGATATTGGCGAACTCCGACGGTTCCAGCAAACGACCTTTGGCGGTCACTGTCATGGTCAGTTCTTCCGTATTACCAGGAGGCGCGCCGATCTTACCTGCCGCATATTGCGCATTCTGTTCGGTAATCGCATTGGAAATATCCGCCACGGTCACGCCAAGCTGCGCCATACGATCAGGGCGCATCCAGATACGCATTGCGTAATCCTTGGCACCGAAAATCTGCACATTCGTCGTCCCAGGAACGCGTTTCAAAGCGTCCAGAACATTTTGTGTGGCGTAGTTGGACAGATACAAGGCATCGTAACGATTATCCGGGGAGAATAAAGCAGCGACGACCAGGAAGTTGGAGGAGCTTTTCGATACGGTCACGCCTTGACGCCGGACTTCCTGCGGTAACTTGGCGTCCGCCTGACGTACGCGATTGTTCACGTTAACGGCAGCGATATCGAGATTGGTTCCGACTTCAAACGTCACGTTGATCGAAACACGACCATCGGCGGAAGAAACCGAATCCATATACAGCATGTGCTCGACGCCGTTGATTTGCTCTTCAATCGGTGCCGCCACAGTGCGTTCTACCACTTCGGCAGAAGCGCCAGGATAGACTGCCGTGACATTGACAACTGGCGGAGAGATCTCCGGATAACGCGAAATCGGCAAGACGCGCAATGCGGCCAAGCCTGCCAGCACGATAATCAGCGACAACACTGTCGCGAAAATCGGCCGGTTAATAAAAAATTTTGAGAACATGAATAATTCCTTGTTACCTGATTCGCTTGCGCGACAGGTGATGCCGTTTAATGTTCAGTGCGTTTGACGTCTTACTTGGCTGCTGCCGGCGCAGCACCGGCAGGTTTTCCAGAGGCTGCCGCGTTGGCTGCCAGCGGAACTGGTGTCACGGTCATGCCTGGGTCATGCGCCTTGATAAAGCCATCCACCAGAACGCGATCACCACTTTGCAAGCCTTTGGTGACGATCCACTCGCCATGCGACCAGCCATCCAGTTCCACTGGTTTTGGCACCAGCTTGTTATCCGGCGAAACAGTAAATACCATTTTTCCCATCGGCCCATCGATGACTGCGCGTTGCGGTACGGCCAGCGATGCGGTGCGGGTAGCACCTTTGAGCATGGCGCGGACAAACTGCCCAGGACGCAAAGTACCGTCGGGATTAGGAATTTGTGCACGAGCATCAAAACCACCGGTAGCAGGATTAATTTTTTCGCTGACAAAATTCATTTTCCCGCTGGTCGGAAAGACGCTGCCATCCGCCAGTTTGACTTGCACATCAAATGCCAGACTGCCGTTGTTGGTACGCTTGCCCGGCAAGGCGACCTTGCCATTACCCACTTCGCGACTGACTTTCAGGAAATCCGCTTCCGGAATGCTGAAATTGACATAGACAGGATCCGTCTGCACGATAGTCGTCAGCAAACTATCGGTGGGCGTGACCAGGCTGCCATTGGATTTGCTGGCAACGCCAGTAACACCGGCAATCGGCGCAATCACGCGGGTGTAACCGAGATTGAGCTTGGCTTCATTAACCTGCGCGCGGACTTGTTTCAAGCTGGCTTCTGCCGTTTCCAGATTGGATTTGGCATCATCAAACTCTTTTTGGCTGATGGCTTTTTCAGCGGCCAGCGGTTGCAGGCGGGCGTATTCGCGCTTGGCCTGATTCAGCTTGGCTTCGCTGACGCCGGCAGCGGCTTCGGCGGATGCCAGTTGCGTCTGATACGTACCCGGATCAATCTGGAACAGCACGGCGCCCGCCTTGACGCGTGAACCTTCTTCATACAGGCGATTTTCCAGAATGCCAGAGATACGTGCGCGGACTTCAGTTTCGCGCGAACCGGCCGTCTGACCGACATATTCAAAATCAATAGGTAAGTCGCGCGACTGAACAGTGACGACACTGACTTCTGGCGGAGGCATGCCGCCAGGAGCTGCGTTGGCGCCACCCTGTTTTCCGCAGGCAGCCAACACCAGCAAAGGTAAGCTTAGCGCAGCGACGCGCAAAGCGGGGTGTTCAAAAATCCCGCGAGTGCGGGTAGAAATTGGTAACGACGATATGGGAGTAGAGCCAGGAGAGCGCATGAGGGATTCTTTCTTCTAGATTGAAGGACGATATGCTATTATATACATTCACGAATGTTTGTAAATGAAGTTTCAAAACACCCCTACATTTCTATAGGTCTTTACGAAATTTGCATTGAAGAAACTAGCAAGCTGTGAGCAATTCGGCTCAAGAGCGCCGATATGCGATGAAGCGACGCTTTTGCGCAATCAGCAAAGGCGGTCATCAACTTGCAGGCAAACACCGCCGCTTAGTAGTGAAGCGGTAAGTAAAAAATGAGTACATAAGATTTGATGCAACGCAAAAAGTTTAATGGAATTAAAACAAAAATGTGCAACAAGACGTCTGTCACCCGCTTCACTTAATGAATAAGCGGGACGCTCATGTTAGCAACGAGATGTTGCCGGGCAATTACTTGTAGATTGCGAGGTTCGCCATCATCTGATGGACGAAAGTACAAACAGCCAACATTATAAAGAAAATAAAAATTGTGAGCTTCAGCCTGCTGAAACAGCACACAGTGGAGAACGAAATGGCCAGAAAAACCAAAGAAGAAGCACAGGAAACCTATGTCGCCTTGCTGGATGCCGCCGAGCAGGTATTCGCAGAAAGAGGCGTCACCAAAACGACGCTGAATGATGTTGCTTCGGCGGCCGGTATGACACGCGGTGCGATTTATTGGCACTTCAAAGATAAGAATGCCTTATTCCGCGCCATGTGCGATCGCGCTTTTTTACCGATGGAAGTGCTGCTTAACGAAATTGTCGATGCACCTGATCAGGATCCGATTGCGGCATTGCGAAAAATGAATGTGCATTTCCTGCAGCAGGTGTCAGGTGATGTGCGTCAACGCCGGGTCTTCGATATTATTTTCCATCGCTGCGAAAAGACTGGCGATATGAGTGCCTTTCCGGCGGAAGAAGAAAAGCGCGCCGAATGTCTGTCTAAAGTTGAAGCCATATTGCAAAAAGCGGTACTCCAGGGCCGGCTTCCGCCAGAAACAGATACATGGATAGCCATGCAGGCCAATCATTCTTTTCTGATCGGCTTAGTGCATGAATGGCTCGTTAATTGCGAAGCTTTCGATCTTGGCAGTTACAGCGAAGCTCTGATTGACATGTTTCTGGCCGGACTGTTCGCCTGTCCACCACTAAAAAAACAAGCGCAAGCGTAACGGGATTTCACCATCCGGCTCAGGCTGGCAATTTCCAGTCGAAGCGCAAGGCCATCATACGCAGCACAAATGCGATCAGTGTACCGGACAGCAGTGCCACGATTTCCGCTACCTGCACGCGGTTCAACAGCAAATACACCCAGCAACCAAGGAAAGAACAGGTCGCATATAGCTGGCTGCGGCGAAATACCAGTGGAATTTCATTGCAGATTACATCGCGCAATACACCGCCGAAAATCCCCGTAATCACCCCCATCATGGCGCAGACAAACAGCGGCATGCCGACTTCCAGCGCCAGTGAGGCACCAGTGACGCTGAATAGCCCCAAGCCCAAGGCGTCGGCAAAAATGATCGCCTTCTCCGCCATCGCATGCCGCAAATGGCGCAATAAGGGCACGGCGATCAGTGCCATGACAAATACCAAAATCGGATACTGCTGATGCGCAACCCAGAATAATGGACGCCGATCCAGCAACAGATCGCGCAGCGTTCCGCCGCCAAATGCCGTAATAAATGCCACAGTGAACACACCCACGACGTCCATGCGCTTGCGTCTGGCCTCGATAATGCCCGAACTGGCAAAGGCGACAATGCCACTCACCTCGACGGTTTGCAGCATCGTATTCATGCCGATATAACTGAGCGCCATAGATTCCTCTTAATTCCTGATAAACACTGCACGGAATTGTACCTGCTTTGACACTGGCAAGACAGCGCACTGCCGATATACTGAGATGGAGTATAAGAAGAAACTGGCACTCAAGAGCAACAACTGCCAGCGAAATTAAAAATACTCCCCCATATTTCCAAATCAGTCAAACGGGACGATGTTCGGTACCTTCGCCACGGGTAATGTGCAATAGTCGGCTAGGCACCAGCACGCGTGCAGTATGCCAGGTCCCGCGCGGCACTACTGCCACGCCGGATTGTCGCAGACTAATCGTGCGCACTGTCACGCCCTCTTCCAGCCATAAATCAACCGCACCGGAAAGCAAATACACGACTTCATCGCCTTGTGGATGCATTTCCCATGAAGTCCAGTCCTGCTGGCAATTAAATTCCGACACCAGCCAACCATCGCCAAATGCTGCTTTTTCGCCTTCCGACATGATCCAGAATTGCTGGCCACCCGGCAACTGCCTGATATTTCCTTCCGACGTTAATTGCAGATAGGTTTCGGCCAAATCCATCGTCCTCATAGCAAACGCTCCTTCGTAACAAAACAAAACAAAGCTACTGCATATCAACACCAACCAGTATCACAACACCCCACGCTGGCCTCCCTGCCCTGAAACTCACCGCCCCCCTTTGGCTAAACTATAGCAATGCCGCCTGCTGTCCGATATGACTCAGCGCAGCAAATCCTTGCGAGGCACATCACATCGACCGACTTTACACGGCCTACGGCAAACGCCCAACAACAAACGCATGGCAATCCGTTCCAGGACTGGCACTTGCAAAGTGGATTCAAAACAACATGCCATCCTTTGAGAACTTATACAAAATTACACCCGTAAGACATGATGATGAAAAGAGTACAAATCGCGCGATAG
>JAGWUK010000178.1 GCA_028868455.1 Burkholderiales bacterium
AATACGAGGTCGCGGCAGCGATCCATGAACTCATACCGCCGGCTTCATTAATCCCTTCCTGCAAAATCTGGCCAGCTTTATCTTCGCGGTAGTACATGACCTGGTCTTTATCGACTGGCTCATACAACTGACCAACCTGGCTGAAAATACCAATCTGACGGAACAAGCCTTCCATACCGAAAGTGCGCGACTCATCCACCATGATAGGCACGACACGCGGGCCAAGGCTGGCGTCGCGCAGCAAGGTTGTCAAAATGCGGACATACGACGCCGTCGTGGAGATTTCACGACCTTCGGCGGTCGGCTCCAGCATTGCCTGGAAAGCCGACAGCGGCGGCACTACCAATGCTTCGTCAGCCTTCTGACGGCGTTGTGGCAGGTAGCCACCGAGCGCTTTGCGACGCGCATGCAGATATTGCATTTCCGGCGTGTCGTCGGCTGGCTTATAAAACGGAATGGCTGGCAGATCTGCATCGGAAATCGGTAACTGGAAACGATCGCGCATGGCTTTGATCGCTTCGTCGTCGAGCTTCTTGGTGTTATGTGCCGTATTGCGCGCTTCGCCGGATTTGCCGAAGCCGAAGCCCTTGATACTCTTGGCCAGAATAACGGTAGGCTGACCTTTGTTTTCTTGCGCAACTTTGAACGCTGCATAAATCTTGTGCGGATCATGGCCGCCGCGGGTCAGACGCCAGATGTCGTCATCCGACATTTTGCTGACCATTTCCAGCAGCTTAGGATGTTTGCCAAAAAAGTGTGCACGAACGTAGGCACCATCTTTGGCTTTGTAGTTCTGATATTCGCCGTCAACGGTTTCCATCATCACTTTTTGCAGAATACCGTCCTTGTCTTTGGCCAGCAATTCGTCCCAGCCGCTGCCCCAGATGACTTTAACGACATTCCAGCCAGCGCCGCGGAAATCGGATTCCAGTTCCTGAATGATTTTGCCGTTGCCACGTACCGGACCATCCAGACGTTGCAGGTTACAGTTAACCACGATGACCAGATTGTCCAGTTGTTCTCTGCCAGCCATGCCGATGGCGCCCATCGATTCCGGTTCGTCCATTTCGCCATCGCCGCAGAAAGCCCAGACTTTCCGTTTTTCGGTGTCGGCAATGCCACGTGCGTGCAAGTATTTGAGGAAGCGTGCCTGATAGATTGCCATCAGCGGGCCCAGACCCATTGATACGGTCGGGAACTGCCAGAAATCCGGCATCAGCTTAGGATGCGGATACGAAGACAGGCCCTTACCGTCAACTTCGCGACGGAAATGCAGCAATTGTTCTTCGCTGATTCGTCCTTCAAGGAAGGCACGCGCATAAATGCCAGGCGAAGAATGCCCCTGGATATATAACAGATCGCCGCCGTGCTCTTCGGTAGGAGCATGCCAGAAATGGTTAAAGCCGATGCCCAGCATGTTCGCCAGCGAGGCGAAACTGGATAAGTGACCGCCCAGATCGCCATCGAGCCGATTCGCCTTGACCACCATCGCCATCGCATTCCAGCGCATCATCGAGCGCAGTTTTTCCTCAATTTCCAGATTGCCCGGGCAATGTTCGCCCATATCGGCCGGGATGGTATTCACATAGGCAGTGTTGCTGGAAAACGGAATATGTGCGCCACGACGGCGTGCCAGATCAACCATACGCTCCATCAGATAATGGGCACGCTCCGGTCCTTCATTTTCTATCACCGCTTCAAGTGCATCCAGCCACTCGTTGGTCTCAACTACATCGGGGTCGGCGGCAGCTTGTGCCAGAACCTGGTCTATTTGGGGTGACATCGTCAGTCTCCTGTTATGAACGCCTTGATCAAGCGCGGAAAAATTACTGGAAATTACCGGGGTTTGCTGCTCAGATTTTATTAGTGAAAGCATTCTAACAGGAGTTTTTTCATTTTTCAAATTGCGGTATTCAATTTCATAATGTGATATTTACGTTGCATTGCAATATTTTGTGCTCTCCATCTGATTGCCATCCGCACAAGTGATTGTTTGCGCAAAACGCAGGCAAAACTGTGCTGACGACACACCACGAACCAAACCGCGCAAGGCACATAATCAGGTTCAGGAACACCTCTGGGCGATTTTGCGTGCGTCTTATGCATGCTTCGATGCAGGCTGTATATACTTTGCTTGACTTGAATACAGCATCTCTGCCCGATCATCGCCGTCAATGCAAGGTCCCCGACGCCAAGGCGAGAGGCAAAGCAAGGTGCATCACTTATAATCTGGTCTTGATCCTCTTTTGCTCCCACTATCATGACTGCACAAATCATTAACGGAACCCAACTCTCTCAACAAATTCGCGCAGAAGTCACGCAGCGTGCCGCCGCCTTGACTGCACAGGGTAAGCAACCTGGCCTCGCTGTCATTCTGGTTGGCGAAAATCCTGCATCACAAGTGTATGTACGCAACAAGGTCAAAGCCTGCGAAGATTGTGGCTTTTATTCCTTACTGGAAAAATACGATGCAGATCTGAGCGAAGCCGATTTACTCGCACATATTGATCGCTTGAATCATGATCCCAAAATCAACGGCATTCTGGTGCAATTGCCTTTGCCTGCGCATATCAATGCCAACAAGGTTATAGAGGCAATTGCTGCTGAAAAAGACGTCGATGGATTCCATATCAGTAATGCGGGTTTATTGATGACCGGTCAGCCTTTGTTCCGTCCATGCACACCGTATGGCGTCATGAAAATGCTGGAGTCGATTAACTATCCGGTGCGTGGCGCCAATGCTGTCGTCGTCGGTGCATCGAATATTGTCGGCAAGCCGCAAGCCATGTTGCTCTTGCAAGCTGGCGCGACCGTCACCATCTGCAATTCCAAGACGCGCGACCTGGGCGCACATACGCGCAATGCCGATATCCTGGTTGTAGCGACCGGCAAACGCAACATAGTGACCGCAGATATGGTCAAACCTGGCGCCGTCGTCATCGATGTCGGTATGAATCGCGATGACGAAGGGAAATTGTGCGGTGACGTCGATTTCCGCCCAACCAGTGAAGTGGCCGGTTACATCACGCCAGTACCAGGCGGCGTAGGCCCGATGACAATTACCATGTTATTGGTCAATACTATTGAAGCTGCAGAAAGAAACTAATATGACACCATCCAATCCTTTGCTCGACTTTAGCGACTTACCACGATTTGCCGACATTCGAGCAGAACATGTCACGCCTGCCATTAACGCATTGCTGGAAGAAAACCGCGCTGTGGTTAAGCAACTGGAGCAATTGGATGGAGCAATCAGTTGGGAAAACTTTGTTGATCCGCTCGATAACGTTACAGAAAAACTGGGGCGCGCCTGGGGCGTAGTCGGTCATTTGAATGCCGTTGCCGACACACCGGAATTGCGCGCCGCGTATAACGAAAACCAGCCTGCCATTACTGAGTTCTGGACTGAACTGGGGCAAAATCTGGCTTTGTTTGAAAAATACAAGGCGTTACGCGCACAAGCCGATTTTTCTTCGCTGTCGGAAGCACGGCAAAAAATTGTTCTGAATGCCATTCGCGATTTTCGCCTGGGCGGTGCTGAGTTACCCGACGATAAAAAGCAGCGTTATGCTGAAATTCAGGAAAAGCAGGCAGCGCTTTCGACCAAGTTTTCAGAAAATATTCTCGACGCGACCAATCATTACGCTTTGTACGTTGACAGCGCAGAAGAACTGCGCGGCTTGCCAGACGATGTGCTGCAAGCAGCGAAATTCGCGGCTGAAAAAGACGGCAAAAGCGGCTACAAATTTACACTGCATTTCCCCTCATATTTTCCTCTGCTGCAATATGCAGAAAACCGTCAGTTGCGCGAAACGATTTATCGCGCTAATGCCACAAAAGCGTCGGAGCTGGGCGAAAAGACAGAATGGGACAACAGCGCCATCATGACTGAGTTGTTGCAGTTGCGAAAAGAAGAAGCAGAGTTGCTCGGTTACCGCAATTTCGCCGAAGTGTCGCTTGTCAGCAAAATGGCCGAATCCCCGGCACAGGTCAGCCAATTCCTTGAAGACCTGGCAAAACGTGCGCGCCCGTTTGCAGAAAAAGATCTGGAAGAACTGCGCGCCTTCGCTAAAGAGCAATTGAACATTGAAGAGTTGCAAGCCTGGGATACCGCCTATGTCTCAGAAAAATTGCGCGAACAACGCTATGCGTTTTCAGAGCAAGACGTCAAACAGTATTTTCCTGAGCAACAAGTCATCAGCGGTTTGTTCCGTGTTATTCAGACGCTGTTTGCAGTGGAGATTCACGCCGATCAGGCCACCACGTGGCACCCCGACGTCCAGTTTTACAGAATAGAAAAAGACGGCCAGTTAGTTGGCCAGTTTTATCTCGATCTGTATGCACGCAACGGCAAACGTGGCGGCGCCTGGATGGATGATGCGCGTGGCCGTCGCCGTACTGCAAACGGTGTACAAACGCCAGTAGCCTATCTGACCTGTAACTTTACTGAGCCAGCCACGGTGGATGGCGTCAAAAAACCTGCGTTGTTTACGCATGATGAAGTCATCACTTTATTTCATGAGTTTGGTCATGGATTGCATCATTTACTGACAAAAGTGGAAGACTTGTCCGTTTCCGGCATCTCTGGCGTGGAGTGGGATGCAGTCGAATTACCTTCGCAATTTATGGAAAATTTTTGCTGGGAATGGGATGTGCTTCAACACATGACTGCCCATGCGGAAACCGGCCAAGCATTGCCGAGAGCATTGTTCGACAAGATGATTGCTGCAAAGAATTTTCAATCTGGCTTGCAAACCCTGCGTCAGGTGGAGTTCTCTTTATTCGATATGCGCCTGCACGATGTTTTCGACCCGGCCTCTGGGCAGACTGTCCAGGACATTCTGACAACGGTCAGAGAGTTGGTATCGGTATTCACGCCGCCAGAATTCAATCGCTTTCAGCATTCTTTCGGACACATATTTTCAGGCGGTTACGCTGCAGGCTATTACAGCTATAAATGGGCCGAAGTCTTATCGGCCGACGCCTATGCGGCGTTTGAAGAAAGCGGCCGGCAAGAGGGCAGCAATCTTTCTCGTAGTGCCGGGAAAAAATTTCAGCAAGAGGTGCTGGAGGTAGGCGGATCCAGACCAGCGCTGGCATCATTTAAAGCATTCCGCGGACGTGAACCGACCATCGATGCGTTGCTGCGTCATAGCGGTATGAGTATTCAACACTGATGGAGATGACAGTGAAGCGATCGAGACGCCTGATTACTCTGACAATTTTTTCGACAACTTTGTTCGCTGTAACTGCGCACGCACAATTGTATAAGTGGGTGGGACCGGATGGAAAAATCAATTATAGCGACCGCCCTCCTCCTGCCACACAGAAGGTGCTGGAAAAAACATCCCTGCCTGAAACGGCAGCAGGCACCAATTTGCCATTTGATCTCGCCGCGGCAGTTTCCAAAAACCCGGTAACTTTGTATGCCGCCGACAGTTGCGCACCGTGCAACGATGGACGTAACTTGCTCAAGGCAAATGGCATCCCGTTTTCGGAAAAATCTGTTTCAACCAATGAAGATATAGAAAAGCTCAAGCAAGTCAGCGGCGATAGCCAGGTGCCATTTTTATTAGTGGGATCTGGAAAATTATTTGGCTTCAATAGCGAGGAGTGGAAAACGGCATTAAAAAATGCCAACTATCCAGCCACCAACCGCTTGCCGGCAAGCTATCAATATCCACCGGTCGCACCAGCTGCACCTGTCGTCGCCAAAGTTCAGGCTAAAGAGAAAAACGACGTAAAACCGCCCGCTCCGCCGCCTGTTAAAAAACCGACCAATGAAAACGGCTTCCGATTCTGAATGACCAATGACACGTATTGATTTTCATAGTAACGTCAGCGACAAGCTTGCTTATGTTTGCAGACTGATACGCAAAGCACATGCTGCCAATTGCAAAATGGTGGTGTATCACCGCGAACCGACTGTGTTGAAACGCCTGGATGAAGCACTATGGACATTTTCTGACACCGACTTTCTGCCGCATGTCATGCGACAGAATAAATTGGCTGCGATGACGTCCATAGTATTGAGCGACAGCGATCAAATACCATGCCCGCACTATGAATTGCTCATCAATCTCACGTCACGCGCGCCGGAAAACTTCACCGCTTTTCAACGCATGATAGAAATCATTTCTGCTGACGAGCAGGACAAACTTGCCGGGCGAGAGCGCTACCGGCACTATCAGCAACAAGGGCATAATCTGACCCACTTCGTAGCGAAATAATATGGACAAGCAAATTGATGCCAGCATTCCCATTCTGACCGAAATCATTCATCCGGAAACCTTGCCAGTTCAGGAAGCCAGCACCGCCGCAGCCGCCAGCGAACAAATGGATTTGGCACCATCCCAGACCTACAGTGAAGAAGCATGGAAATCACTGGAACAGACGGTGAGAGAAAACGTACTGCGTCAGATTTTGGCACGCGTGGATTTCGTATTGGAGCACAGGATTCGCGACAGTCTGGCCGATGTATTGCAAACATCGATCGAAAATTTATCGACGG
>JAGWUK010000001.1 GCA_028868455.1 Burkholderiales bacterium
GTGTAATGCTTCATGTGATCGCGTTCTTTCAGGCCATGTTTTTCACCGTTGTAATTGAACCAGTAGGCCTCTTTACCAAGTTGGCGCAAGGCCGTGAAAAACTCGATGGCCTGATACCACGGCACGGCGTCGTCATCGTCATTGTGAATGGTCAGATACGGCGTCTGCACTTTATCGACGAAAAAAATCGGCGAGTTCTCAATGTATTCCGCGGTCTTGTTCCACGGTGCGCCACCGATGCGGCTCTGTTGCTTTTCATACTGAAATGCGCGGCTCATGCCTGTGCCCCAGCGTATGCCACCGTAACCGCTGATCATGTTCGCCATCGATGCACCCGCTTCGGCAGCGCGGAACATCGTCGTTTGCGTAATCAGATAATTGACTTCATACGCGCCCCAGCTATGGCCTTGTATACCGATGCGTTTTGGATCGACATATCCTTGCGCAATCACTTTTTGCACAGCCGGTATCACGGCGTTATAAGCGCTCTTTCCGGGATGGCCGGTCTTGTACACAATGTCTGGTCGCAGCACCAGATAGCCGTTGCTCAAATAGCGCGTCACATTGATATTGTGGCTTGGCGCTGGCGGCACATAGCGATACAGGTTGTCCGACATGTTTTCATAGATGTAGACCATCATCGGATATTTTTTCGATGGATCAAAATTCTCTGGCTTGGCCAGCAAGGCTTTGAGTTTTTTACCATCGGCACTGGTGAACTCAATCAGCTCTTGCCTGCCCCAGTTGTATTGCGCCTGTTGCGGATTGGCGTGGCTGATTTTTTGCGGATTTTTGAGGCTGAGTGTGCCGGCCCACAGATCGGGGAACTCGACAAAACTCTGCTGCGTGTACAACAAGGTATCGGCTTTTTTGGCCTTGATCAGGCCGCCGATCAGCTTGTCGGCCAACAGCAATTGTTCCGGGTCGCCACCATTCGCGCTTTGCCGGAAGATACCGGTCGAGCGATTTTCGCTATGCGTTGCGGTCAGCAGCCACGAACCTGACGGTAGAGCCTTGGTTTCGGCAAACGGTGCCGGATCGTCTTCCTTGTTGATTTTTTTGTCGCTGTCGAGATTGGCATAACGCAGCTCCAGCATGTTCTTGCGGCCATAGCCCATGCTCAGATTGCGGCTGGCCTGTGTTTGCGGATCGATCGCCCACAAATCGAACTGGTCGTACAGGACCACGCTGGTATCGCCGTCTGTCCAGCCAGCCATGCCATAGGCGTTGTGGGCTTCTGGCGTGTCGCGCCGGGCATTATCAAAACGCACTTTCAGTTTGCCGGTCAGATTGGTTTTCGTGCCATCGGCGGTCGACCAGCATTGCCAGGTGCTGCTGGTGGCATCGAAGGCCAGGACATATTTTCCGGCGGGTGACAGGCTGGGCGAAAAACGTAATTTTTGCGCCAGCAAACGCGCTTTACCGGTTTGCAAATCCACTGCATAAATATCGTCGTACAAGGCATCCCAGGATTGCAGCATCTGATACGGCAAGTCACTCACACCCAGCGCAAAGTGCGGATTATCGTTGACAACGATTTGCGGCAAATGGGGATTGCCAAGCTGGACAAAACGCTTATCGGCCAGATGCACCACGGCCTTATAACTGCGCTGTTTTTCCTTCTCGGCTTTTACCTTTTGCATGGATTGCAGCTCTGGATCTTTCCAGTGCCACAAATCGACCTTCATCGGTTCCGGCGCATCTTTTGGCTCTGCCTTGGGCAATGCCGCCGTGCCTAAAAACAAGCGTTGCCCATCCTTACTGAAATTCAGTGCGGCATACGCGCTTGGCCCCCATGCGGTTGGCATGCCCGGCGTTTTCTGGTTCACCAGCGGAATCGCTGCATGGTCGCCGCTGTGCCAGTAAAACACGGTGTAAATGCTGGTGTCTTTCGGTGCGTCTTTGGCGCCATCACTGACCAGTTCTTCACCAGCGTGCTTATCGCTTTCCGACGTCGCAGGTTTTGGCAGAGGCTTGTCGCCGAGCGCATGCTTCAGAGCCAGATCGTCACGATTGCTGGTGAATGCCAGTTGCTGTCCCACTTCGTCAAAACTCAGATGACGATAACTGCCGGCACCGCTTAAGACGGACTTAGACTCGCCGCTATGCGCGTTCCAGACATACACGCCTTCGCGCGCGGAATCCGGCAGACGGTTGCTGCCGGCAGAAAGACCAGCCGAAGTTTGTGAGGCAGAAACAGCCGTTTGCGATGCCGCGGACTCTGTTTTTTTCTGCGGCAATTTGACAAGCGGCTTGACCGATACGCTATACGCCAGCAACTGGCCATTTTTTGTCCAGGTAAATTCGCTGACATCTTTCAGCACAAAGCGTTTGGCGGCGGCCATATCCAGCACCAGCAAATCCGATCCCGGCTGTTTTTTTAATGCGGCTTCAGCAGTCATGGGCGTGCTTTGCTGGTCGCTATCGAGATCCGCATCCAGACCGGTTTGCTCTACCTCGCCGGCATCTTTATTGAGTAATCTGGCACTGTCTTTTTTGACTGGCGCGTCCATCCATACGGCCAGCAAATTGCCTTGCTCTTCCGGCCAGGCATAACGTTTGACGCGGGCAATGATTTCCACTTTGCCATTCGCCAGGTCCATGATGCCAACGCCGGGCTTGGGTAACTCATCCCCCTTCTTCTTTTCTTTTTTCGCCTTATCCAGCTCCGCCCGCGTCGGCTGAACGGCAAAGGCGACATAGCGCCCGTCCGCACTAAAGGCAGGCGCAGTGCCACGCGGAGCGCGCCACTCTTGGGCCGTCTGCACATTGCGTACGACGATTTCACCATCGGCTTCCTGTGCCACCAGCGCGTACGCTGCCCAGCGTCCATCACGGCTCAGCACAGATCCCTGAATACTGCGCCAGTTCGCATAGACATCATGCGTGATCAGTTTTTTGCCGCTCTCCTGCGCACCGCTTGCGCTGGCCGATGGTAATTGCACACTTGCAGCCAAGACACTGCCACCATGCATGGAAAGCATGCACGCCAACGCACAACCCAGCGCCGTCATACGTCGCACTGCGCCACTGCGTGCGCTTGAAACAAACTTAGCCATAGTTAAACAAAGATTAAAATTGGATAGCCGCAAAAAATGAAGAGGGACAATATCGACGCCAGCCAGGCTGGTGCAATAGAGTCCCAAAAATATCGCCCCGACGCGCCGATGCAGGCCAGGAAAGTCCTCTGGCCGTTCAGTCCGTAAGATCGGGGTAGCTTGTAAGTGTAGCGCCTATCGGAAAAATTTATCCGCCGCTCAGGATTGCAACTGCAAGGTCTTGGTAGAACGCGCTTCCATTTTCTCACCGGCGCCAGAACCGCTGTGGCTGCTGACCATTCTGACCGCAATCAGGCGGTCGCCCACCAGTTGATAGACTTGCTCGTCTTCGTTCTTGCTTTCAAAACTGATCACGATAAAGGCGCGGCCAGACACATTCTGATGTGAGCGACTGCCAAGCGGCGTGCCATCGGCGGCGATCCAGACATCGATGCCACCGTCAAATTTCTTGACGTATTTTTTATCCTTTTCGCTCAGCGAGTCGATGGGAATATCGAAGCTCAGCAAACGTGCCGGTTTGCCGTTGTAGGTGTCGGCTTTTTCGGTTTTCAATTTGGCTTTTTCCATCATGCGCGACAAGTTTGCGGCGGCCCAGATCATGGGGCGCAAGGCATTCGAATCGAATTCCCGCATCGCGCCCAGCGTCGGCGTTTTACTTTTCGGGTCTTTTTCCTTGGCGCGTTCTTCGCTTTCCACGCGCGCCAGCATGTCCTTGCTGTAAAAAATCTGTAGTCCACGTGCATTGTCGTCAATGCTGACGCTGGCTTGTCCCTGGTCTTCTTCCAAATCCTTACCGTCGCCATGACGTACCCAGGTTCTGGCTTCCAGCACAGCCTTGATCGGTGCCTGCCCGTGCAGTCGTGCCAATGCCGCTTTCAGGTCGCTCAGACCATCGGCCTGCGCCGACCCGGACAGACTCAGCAGGACAAACAATGACGGCAGCATAGCGCGATGTGGTAGACGCATAGTGATCCTCGGGAAAAAGTGTGGTGGTATGACTATTTGTTTTCACGAAGGTTCATTGGACGGCAGAAAAACTGCCCCGGCTGCGTTGCAGCGCCTCGTCGTACCAGCGTACTGTTTTCGTCGCTGACGCCTTGCCGGAACAATTTTTCTGCCGTCCGTATCAGGCATCAAACCGTCGCGGCTGCGTTGCAGCTATGTCGCGTTGATGCTGCGCCAGCGCAGATAGACCAGCAGCGCGACCTGGGCATCGTTGGCAGCGTACAAAATCTGCCGCTCGCTGAGTTGTGCTGCGGCCCAGTTTGAGGTCGACGTTTTTTTCGATTTTTGCAAATACATGCCAAAGAATTTGGCGACAGCAGCTTTGGCTCCCATGTCGCGGTGCTTGCTTTCGCGCATGGCGCGCCCAAGGTCAAGCACGTTGGCCATCTCGACGCCAAGCTTGGCGCGCAGACGCCTGACGTCGTCCCCGAGGCCGAATCCGACCTTGAGTATCTGTGGATTTTCCAGGATCGCGTGTACGACTTCCGCATTCATCGCTGGCGTGACAGCAAACAGATAGGCACGGCGTTCGGTCGCCAGCTGGATCAGATGCGGGCCGTCGGAGCGCTGACCCTTGGCAAACACTGGTTTCGATTCGGTATCAAATCCCAGTGTCGTTGCCTGATGCATTTCCGTATAGGCTTGCTGCGCATCGGCCTCAGTTTGCACCAGCAAGATATTGTTCATGCGAATACCCGGGTAAAGAGGCAATTCCGGTGCTGGCGAGGTTTCCGTTTTTCGAGGACTATCCATAGGGTTGGCGGCAAGCGCGCTGTTTTATCTGGTAAACAATAATTGTGTTTTGACTTTTCTGGGCTGAGAAAGATGGCCCAGCGGCAAACTGGAAGTGCGCTTGACGGTTTTCAGGGAAACGATAGAGCGGACATTGGCAACACTGGACAAGGACAAAATTTTCTTTTCGAGGAAATCGGAAAACGAGGTCAGGTCCGGTGCGGCAATACGCAGGATATAGTCTGCTTCTCCGGTCACCAGCTGGCATTCCAAAACTTCTGGCAGATCCATGATGGCTTTTTCAAACACGCTGGCCTGTTCGGCCTGACGGCTCAGAGTTACATGGGTGTACACCACGACGTCCAGACCGATCATGTCGGAATTGAGCACGGCCGCGTAATGCGAGATCAGGCCGCATTCTTCCAGCCTTTGCACACGACGACTGACTTGCGACGTCGATAAATGAATTTTTTCGCCCAGGGCACTATTCGTCGCGCGCCCGTCGCTTTGCAGCGCGTTGAGCAACTGGACATCGTATCCATCAATCGTCATCTCGGTCATTTTTATCTCAATAATCGAATATCACGCACAAAACACTCATTTTCTATGCGATATAGTACAGCGTTTGCACACATTTTTCATAGATTGCGCAATAAAATTTCGGTTTGATTTAGATCAATTTTTTATTCCATGACGATGCACTCGATCACCACACAATTTCTGCGTACCCATCCGCATTGGACGCATGAGCCAGAGCGCGATGCCCTGCAGCGCGCATTTCTGTTTGCCGATTTCATGCAGGCATTTGCTTTCATGACGCAGATGGCGATTTTCGCTGAAAAAAATAATCATCATCCTGAATGGTTCAATGTTTACAACCGCGTCGACATCACGCTGACGACGCATGATGCCAATGGCGTGACCGAAAAAGATTGCGCTTTCGCCCGCTATGCCGAGCAGGTTTTTACGCAGCAATTCGCCGGCGCGCCAGCGAACTAAGTCGCATACATCCGGATGCCGCCAGCGCTGCAAAACTCCTGCGGCGATGCCTTGAGTGATCCGCCAATTTTTTGCTTACGTCCAGAAAGAAACGCATGAACGATTCAAACAAAACCTATGTCATCACCGGCGCCTGCGGCAACCTCGGCCGCGCAACGGTGGCCGCATTGCGCCACAGCCAAAATAATCTTGTGCTGATCGACCGCAGTGCGGCCACACTGGAACAAGTCTTCGGCCCGGTCAATGCACAGACCCTGTTGTGCGAAGCGGATCTGTGCAAGCCATTGCAAACAGAAGCCGTCATCCGCAGTGCGCTGCAAAAATTTTCAAAAATCGATGTCCTGTGCAATATCACGGGCGGCTTTCGCATGGGAACGCCGGTCCATGAAACACCCGATGAGGACTGGGATTTTTTATACAACATCAATGTGCGCAGCATGTTGAATATGGTGCGCGCCGTCGCCCCCGGCATGGTCGCGCAGCGCAGTGGAAAAATCGTCAATCTCGGCGCATTTGGCGCAACCAGAGGCAGCGCTGGCATGGGTGCCTATTGTGCCGCCAAGGATGCCGTGCTGCGCATTACTGAATCCTTGTCTGCCGAATTGCGCGACAACGGCATCAACGTCAATTGCATTTTGCCCAGCATCATCGATACACCGGAAAATCGCGCCGCCATGCCGGATGCTGACCCGGCACGCTGGGTGGCACCGGAAGCGCTGGCCGACGTTATCTGCTTTTTGAGTTCCGATGCGGCACGCGCAATACACGGCGTCGCGTTGCCGGTAAATGGCCTGTGCTAAACAGACGCAACACGCATCACAACGTTCAGATTTTCGGCAACAAATTGCGCTCCCAAACTTGCTTACACTTTTCAGGATAGAAAAATGAAACACCCCACCCTTCCATTTTCTGCTCTGGCATGCAGTTTGGGCTTCATTGCCTGCCTGCTCAGCGCAAGCGCGACGGCAGAAGATACCCTGTCTAAAATCCGCCGCAGCAAAACGTTTACGATCGCGTATATGCAAGTGGCGCCATTTTCTTACCAGGACAAAAATCAGCAAGTGGTAGGTTATTCGATCGACCTGTGCCGGAAAATCGCAGCGGCGGTTAAACAGAAGTTAAAACTGAACGACTTGTCTATCCAGTTTCTGCCGGTAGATTCAGGCGGGCGGTTTAGCAAAGTCATCGGGTCGCAGGCCGATATCGAATGTGGAGCCACCACCAATACGGCAGAGCGCCGCAGTCGCGTCAGCTTTACGATTCCGCATTTTTTCTCCGGTGTACGCATGATCGCCCGCGCCAGCAGCGGTATCAAAAACTGGTCGGATCTGAAAAATCGCACCATCGCAATCACGCAAAATTCCACCACCATTGATCTGGTCGATGCGCGCAGTAATGTGCGTTCGCTCAATATCAAGGTCGTCGAGGGACGCGACCCGAATGCGGCTTTTGCTTTGGTAGAGCAAGGCAAGGCCGATGCGTTTGCTGTCGATGATGTGCTGTTGTACAGCTTGCGCGCGGCTTCCGCCCGACCGCAGGATTTTGTCATCACCGGAGAGCCGTTATCGGTCGAACCGTATTCGCTGATGTTCAGAAAAGACGATACCGAATTCAAAAATCTGGTCGATCTGGAAATGATCAGGATGATCGCCAGCGGCGAATTTGAAAAAATCTATAACGACTGGTTTTTGCGTGCGATCGACGATCAGCATCCGAATATGAAGATGCCAATGAGCTTTCTGCTGCGCGACTCGCTGCGCTTCCCTTCGGATAAAACGGCCGATTAAGCGTCCAGCGATTACTGCAACTGCGCATCACCATACCTGCTGCGCCATTAACTGCGCTATCCAGTCGACGAAAACTCGCACGCGTGGTGACAATTGCCGGTGATGCGGGTACAGGACTGACACGGACAGCGGCGGCGGCCGGCATGCCGCCAGCACTTCGCACAAGGCGCCGCTGGCCAGTTGCGCCTGCACATGGTAGCGCGGCACCTGCACCAATCCATAGCCCGCTTCGCAACTGGCGACATACGCGTCGGCGTCATTGACAGCAACCGTGCTCTGCATCGTGACATAACTGAGCTGCCCATCCACCACAAATTCAAAATCCAGATTACGCCCCGTCATTGAAGAAAAATAATTCACGGCGCGATGATTTGCCAGCGCCTGCAGACTTTGCGGCGTGCCGAAACGATCCAGATACTGACGGCTGGCGCAGGTGATTTGCGTCATGCTGGCAACCTGTCTGGCGATCATGCTGGAGTCGCGCAATTCACCGGCGCGCAACACGCAGTCGATGCCCTCCTTGACCAGATCAACGAAACGATCGCCCATGCCGATTTCCAGCTCGATGCCCGGATATTGTTCACTAAACGTGGGCAAAGCCGGAATCACGACATTTTTCCCCATCGAACCTTGCAAATTCAGCCGTAATTTGCCGCGCGGTTGCAAGCTGCTGTGGCTGAACGCGGATTCGGTTTCTTCAAGATCGGCCAGCAATCGGACTGTGCGCCGGTAATAGGCATCGCCATCTGGCGTGGTGCTGACCTGGCGTGTCGTCCTTTGCAGCAAACGCGTACCCAGCCGGATTTCCAGTTGTTTGATGGTGTGGGTAACGGTCGCGCGCGGCATATTCAAATGTTCTGCCGCCCTTGTAAAACTGCCTTGCTCGACGATGCTGACAAACACCTGCATGGCCTGGAAACGGTCCATATTGATCGCTTATTGTTAATGATTTTTGAACAGTCATGGCAATTTTACTGGGTTTATCTAAGCCAATAGCAAATCTAGAATGGCGTCAGCGCTTTCGCTTTCACTCTTGCCGCAGTCAATCCCGATTTCCGACTAGCGCCACTCAAACGATTTTGGAGAATACGATGAACACCATGAGCAACCCAAACAACCCAGGCAACCCGACCAGCATGTCTGTGCGTCAATTGGGCCGCATCGGCCCGCAAGTTTCTGCCATCGGCCTTGGCTGCATGGGCATGTCCGACTTATACGGTCCTGCCGACCGCAGCGAAAGTATTGCCACTGTACATGCCGCACTGGATGCCGGTATCACTTTGCTGGATACCGGCGATTTTTACGGCATGGGTCACAATGAATTATTGTTACAGGAAGCCTTAAAAGACGGCTTGCGCAATCAGGTGCAGATCAGCGTCAAATTCGGCGCACTGCGCGACCCGCAAGGCAACTGGACAGGTATAGACGGGCGTCCGGCTGCCGTCAAGAATGCGCTTGCGTATACTTTGCGCCGCCTTGGCACCGACCATATCGATGTCTATCGTCTGGCGCGTGTTGATCCGCAAGTACCGGTCGAGGACACAATAGGCGCGATAGCCGACATGGTCAAAGCCGGTTATGTGCGCCACATCGGCTTGTCCGAAGCCGGGGCAGACACGGTGCGGCGGGCGGCGGCAGTGCATGCGATCAGCGATTTGCAGATTGAATATTCGCTGTTCTCACGCGGCATAGAACAATCCATCTTGCCGGTTTGTCGTGAACTCGGTATTGCCGTCACGGCTTACGGTGTCTTGTCACGCGGTCTGCTCAGCGGTCACTGGAGCAAGCAGCGCAATGACGCGACGGCCGATTTCCGCAGCAACAGTCCGCGCTTTCAGGGCGACAATCTGGATAAAAATCTGTTGTTGGTCGAAGCCTTGCGCCAGATCGCCGAAGCCAGAGGCGTGACGGTCGCACAGGCCGCCATCGCCTGGGTATTGGCGCAGGGTAACGACATTGTGCCGCTGGTTGGTGCACGTCGCCGTGACCGCCTCAGCGAAGCGCTGGGCGCGCTGGACGTCCGCTTCAGCGCCGCTGAACTGACGGCAATTGCTGATGCCATACCGGCAGAAGCTGTCGCTGGTGCGCGTTATAACAGCCATTCGATGGCCTTGCTGGATAGTGAAAAGCACTAAATCGCTGGCAAGCACGCGATAACGCAAAAGCCGAAAAGCGTTGACCGCTTTTCGGCTTTTTTTTCCTGCGAATTTCGGGTTTATTCTGCGACCTTGGCAGCGGCAGTGCTGGTATTTGCGCTGGCGGCTTCTGCCTCCATTTTTGCCGGGTCGATACGTCGCCTGCGTTGCTGTGCATTGCTGTTGAGTTCAATCACGACGGCCAGTTCGTCCGGCAATGAAATCGCAATTTTTTCCTGGCCGTCATGATTGAAATGATAGACCGTCGCCGCCCCCACCGCAGCGGACTGGGTGATCGTCGAGCTTTTCAGCAATTGCGCCAGATCGGTCACGGCACCGGTTTTCCATACCATTTTCGTCATCTTGTTTACGCCTGTGTACCTTCTGATTTACGCCTGTGATTCACGCAGACGCGCAGTAAAATTCGGCACGTCCATTGGTCGTCCAAAATAATATCCCTGAACCTGAGTGCAACGCATCTGCTGCAGCAAATCCGCCTGCTCTTTACGCTCCACACCTTCGGCCACGACGTTCAACCCTAAACTCAGCGCCATCGCAATAATCGCGCTGGCGATCGCCGCATCGTCGGGATTGAGGTGAATATCGTTGATAAAGGATTTATCGATTTTGAGCTCATCAATCGGGAAGCGTCGCAGGTACGACAAGCTCGAATAACCGGTACCAAAATCATCCAGTGAAATCGACAGCCCCAGACCTTTCAGTGCGCGCAAGGCGATCAGCGTGCTGTTGACATCTTGCATCACCATGCTCTCGGTCAACTCCAGCGTGACTCTGGCCGGGTCGGCACCGGTGGCGATAAAGATCGCAGCCACGCGCTCCGTCAGATCATCCTGACGGAACTGACGCGACGACATATTGATGGCAATCTGCAAATCGTCGAGGCCATTTTTGCTCCATTCCACCTGCTGACGGCAGGCTTCGCCAAGCACCCATTCGCCGAGCTGCAAAATCAGACCGGTCTCTTCAGCCAGTGGAATAAACTCGATCGGATGGATCAGGCCTATCTGCGGATGATGCCAGCGCACCAGTGCTTCGGCGCCAACGATGCGTCCGCTATGCAGGTCGATCTTGGGCTGGTAATGCAAAATGAATTCGCGTCGTTCCAGACCGCGTCGCAGCGCGCCTTCCATGTTCAGACGGCTGATTGCCGTCAACCCCATTTCCGGCACAAACTGACGTACGCTGTTGCGCCCGTGTTCCTTGACGCGATACATCGCGATATCGGCGTAGCGCAACAAAATCTCGCCGTGATCGCCATCACGCGGATAAATCGAAATACCGATGCTGGCTGTCACAAACACATCATGCCCATTGATCACGATAGGACGCGACAAGGATTTCAGAATTTTCTCGGCGACAATATCGACATCGCCGGTTTCCGGCAAATCGGTCAGGACAATCACGAACTCGTCACCGCCGAGGCGCGCTACGGTGTCAGTCTCGCGCACGCATTGATTCAGGCGCAGCGCCACTTGCTTGAGCATTTCATCGCCGGCACCATGGCCCGACGCATCGTTGATCAGCTTGAAGTGATCCAGATCGAGCAACATCAAGCCTACCGATAACTCCTGGCGCTTGGCCCAGGCAATTGCCTGCGTGATCCTGTCGTTCAGCAGGTTGCGGTTCGCCAGGCCGGTCAGGCTATCGTGCGTAGCCTGATATTCGAGTTCTTTCTGGTAATTGACACGTTCGCTGACATCGTTAATCACGCTGACAAAATGCGTGGTGGCCGCACCCGCCGCATCCTTGACGGGCGAAATATGCAATTCGTTCCAGAATTGCGTGCCGTCTTTGCGGTAATTGCGCAATAGGGCGCAACCCGCACGTTTTTCCCGCAAGGCGGCACGGATTTCTTCCAGATCCGGCTGCGCCAGGTCTTCACGTACCAGAAAGCGTCCTTCGCGACCGATCACTTCCTCGCCGGAATATCCGGTAATGCGCTCGAAAGCCGGATTCACATACACGATGGAATGATCATTGTCATCGCTGCGCGTGATCATGATGCCGTTGCTGCTCGACACCAGCGCCTGCTCGCGCAGCAGCAAGGCCTGTTCGACTTCCTTCATCTGGAACTTGCTGTCGGTAATATCTTGTTTCACCGCAACGAGGTGCGTGATCTTGCCATTGTCGTCATACAGCGGGCTGACGATCTGCCGCTCCCAATACATGTCGCCGTTTTTCCGATGGCTCAAGACTTCGCCATGCCAGTGTTCACCGATTTTCAGGGCCAGAAATTGCTGTCGGTGCGATGCATCTTCGGCCTCGCCGCTATTCCACAGCACGGTTTGCTTCATGACTTCTGCCAAGGTGTAGCCGGAACTGCGCAGGTAACTGGCATTACCGTATTCAAGCTCGCCAGCCGCGTTGGTGATGACCACCGAAAACGGGCTTTGCTCGACACTCAGCGCCAGCAAGTCAAGGTTATCGCGCAAATCATGATGGTCGTGCGTAATCAGCAAGGCATGAATCGCTTCAGCCAGCTCATTGGCAAAGCGTTGCAAAATGGGGCGGGCATCGCTCTGCTCACCCAGATCAAAATCGGCAGTAACACGCAATTGCGCCTGCGGACAGCCAGAACGCTGCAAATGCAGGCATAACTGATGAGATTCCGGACCGGCACTGCGTTCGCTGCGGGCACGGTAGGTTTCCAGTTTGTCACCCAGATCGAGTTCAATCTCGGCACTCAGATAAGCGGCACGGTCTACCAGAATGCGGCAAAATCCGGACAACATGCCGGGCAAATCCTCAGGATACCAGAGGCAATCGGATAGCTCACCCAATAGCAAATACCATTTTTCCAGTCTGAGCGATTCTGCGTCCAACAGATCCGATTGCGTGATTTTGTTCATGTCATTTCAGGTTGATTTAGACATTGCTACAGGAAGAACGTCGTTTTTGGACTCAGGCAAATGGGCGCAACAGGTGTGCAACACCGTGGCCAAAGTTTGCCATGCCCGGTTGCCACACACGGATATTGCGCTTTTATGTCAGTCCGAAGTTTTATACCCGTTAAAGATTCAGCATGCAATAGAAACATCAGATACCCGTATTTCATTGCTACTTGTGCGCTGGCAATAAAGCCGCAAAAGCACATACTTGTGCCTGTCTGCAAGCATTTCTAGGTTAAAATCGCAGGTTTGGCAAACAATATTCCTCACTCATAAGACGGGCACAAAATTGTTCCGGCAAGCCGCAATCGCGCCGCTGGAGCGTTTTTTTGTAAGTACGACTTGAGGCTGGGGCGGAAAAGGCAGACTGCACGATGCTCACATTTCAACAAATCATCCTGAAATTACAAGATTACTGGGACAAACAAGGTTGTGCCTTGTTGCAACCTTACGATATGGAAGTTGGCGCGGGGACGTCGCATACAGGCACTTTTTTGCGTGCCATCGGGCCAGAGCCCTGGCGTGCAGCATATGTGCAACCTTCGCGCCGTCCCAAGGATGGACGTTACGGCGAAAATCCGAATCGCTTGCAGCATTATTATCAATATCAGGTGGTATTAAAACCGGCGCCTGAAAATATCCTGGATCTGTATCTGGGTTCGCTCAAAGCGCTGGGTCTGGACTTGCAGCAGAACGATATCCGCTTCGTCGAAGACGACTGGGAAAACCCGACGCTGGGCGCCTGGGGTCTGGGCTGGGAAGTCTGGCTGAATGGCATGGAAGTCACGCAGTTCACGTATTTCCAGCAAGTCGGCGGCCTCGACTGCAAACCGATTCTCGGTGAAATCACTTACGGCATCGAACGTCTGGCCATGTATCTGCAGGGCGTGGAAAACGTCTACGACCTGATCTGGACCGAGCGCAAAGAAAACGGCAAAACCGTCACATTGAAATACGGCGACGTTTTCCACCAGAACGAAGTCGAACAATCGACGTTCAACTTTGAATATTCCAATACCGATTTTCTGTTTTCGCTGTTTGGAAATTACGAAGCAGAGGCCAAGCGCTTGCTGGAAGTAACGGAAAAATCGCTGGCATTACCTGCCTACGAAATGATCCTCAAAGCGGCGCACACCTTCAATCTGCTGGATGCACGCGGAGCGATTTCCGTGACAGAACGCGCAGCCTATATTGGCCGCATCCGCAATCTGTCGCGCGCCGTGGCCGCGGCCTATTATGCATCGCGCGAGGCACTGGGCTTCCCTATGTGTGCAGCAGACGACCAACATAAGCCAGCCGCCTGATCGCCGTCCGAAACAGCCCGCTGAACATTGATTGCTTCCGGCATCGTGCCAGAACGTAGGAATAGAAACATGAACCAAACACTGCTAGTTGAATTATTTACCGAAGAACTGCCACCGAAAGCACTCGCCAAGCTCGGCGAAGCCTTTGCCGCCGGGATCGTTGCCGGATTGAAATCGCGCGACTTCCTGGACGCCGACTCTGTGGTGAACAGCTATGCCTCGCCACGCCGTCTGGCAGTCAGCATCAGCGATGTGCGTGCAATGTCGCCGGACAAACAAATGCGCGACAAAGTCTTGCCGGTGGCCGTTGCGCTCGACGCCAACGGCAATGCCACTGCACCGCTGGCCAAAAAACTCGCGGCGATGGGTTTCCCCGATGTGCAGATCAGCGATCTGGAACGTGCGCAGGATGGCAAGGCCGAGAGCTTCTTCTACAGTTATACGGCGGCTGGTTCAGCGCTGGCACCCGCATTGCAAACTGCGGTGGAAGAATCCATCAGCAAATTGCCCATTCCCAAAGTCATGAGTTATCAGCGTCCTGACGGCGCCACCGTGCATTTTGTCCGCCCTGTGCACAAGATCGTCGCCCTGCATGGTAGCAACATTGTTCCGCTGCATTTGCTCGGACTGGACAGCGGCCGCATCTCCAAAGGTCACCGTTTCCTGTCCGGCGGCGAAATCAGCATCACGCATGCCGACCAGTACGCGGAAATATTAAGAATCGAAGGCAAAGTGATTGCCAGCGTGAGCGATCGCAAAGAGCAAATCCGCTCCGACTTGCTGGACAAAGCCGGTAAAGATCAGGTATTGATGCCGGAATCGTTGCTCGACGAAGTCACGGCGCTGGTCGAATGGCCGGTCGTGTATGAATGCCATTTCGAACAGGAATTCCTGTCCGTGCCGCAAGAATGCCTGATCCTGACCATGCAGACGAATCAGAAGTATTTTGCGCTGACTGATGCCAATGGCAAACTGCGTTCGCGCTTTTTGATCGTCTCGAATCTGGAAACCAACGATCCGCAACATATTATCCAGGGCAACGAGCGCGTGGTGCGCCCACGTTTGTCGGATGCCAAATTCTTCTTTGAGCAAGACAAGAAAAAAACCCTGGAATCGCGTTTGCCGCAACTGGCCAACGTGGTCTATCACAACAAACTTGGCTCACAAGCAGAACGCAGCGCACGTGTCGCTGCGCTGGCCGGTAAAATCGCCGCCGCCATGCATGCTGACGTAACACTGGTCGAACATGCTGCCCTGCTGGCGAAAACAGATTTGCTGACCGATATGGTCGGCGAGTTTCCTGAGCTGCAAGGCATCATGGGGACGTATTACGCATTGCATGATGGCGAACATCCTGAAGTGGCAGCGGCCGCATCCGAACATTATCAACCGCGTTTTGCCGGCGATGCCCTGCCTGCCAGTACAACAGGTCTGATCGTTGCGATGGCCGACAAACTGGAAACCTTGGTCGGCATCTGGGGCATCGGCCTGCAACCGACGGGTGACCGTGATCCGTTTGCGCTGCGCCGTCATGCACTGGGCGTTTTGCGTATGCTGGTAGAAAAGCGTCTGCCTTTATCGTTATCGGCCTTGCTGGCAGATACGGTGGCGCTGTTTACCGGCAACAACCAATTTAAAGATCCATCTGCCGATGTGCTGAATTTCCTGTTCGATCGTCTGCGCGGCCAGTTGCGTGAACGCGGTTTTTCTCAAAACGAAGTCGAAGCCGTGGTCGCGCAAAATCCGGATACGCTGGACAACATCGTCGAGCGTTTGCAAGCCGTGCAGGCGTTTGCCGCACTGCCAGAATCCGTTTCCTTGGCGGCCGCCAACAAGCGCATCACCAATATCCTGAAAAAAGCCGAAGGTACGCCGGGCGAAGTCCAGTCTGGCTTACTGCAAGAAGCTGCAGAGCAGGCGCTGGCGAAAGCCATGGCCGATGTCAAACCTGGTGTGGACGCGGCATTTGCCAAGGGCGACTTTACCGGCGCACTGAAAACTCTGGCGGCCCTGCGTAGCGAAGTCGATACCTTTTTTAACGATGTGATGGTCAATGCTGACGACCCGGCTTTGCGCAATAACCGTCTGGCGCTGTTAGCCAGCCTGCATGCCATGTTGAATCAGGTTGCCGATATTTCCAAACTGGCTGCTTAAATCGGGAAAACCACGATGAAACTCATCATTCTCGACCGCGACGGCGTCATCAACCATGATTCCGAATCTTTCATCAAGTCGCCGGATGAATGGGTGCCCATCCCTGGCTCCTTGCAGGCAATTGCGCGGCTGAATCAGGCTGGTTATCTGGTGGTCGTGGCCACCAACCAGTCCGGCATCGGGCGTAAATTGTTTGACATGGCGACGCTGAACGCGATTCATCAAAAAATGCACACGGCAGCGCAACAGGTCGGCGCCAGCATCGATGCCATTTTTTTCTGCCCGCACATGGCCGACGACAATTGCGACTGCCGCAAACCCAAGCCGGGTCTGTTGCAGGAAATCGCGCGTCGTTATGATGTCAATTTAAAAGGCGTGCACAGCGTCGGTGATTCTTTGCGCGATTTGCAGTCCGGCTTCGTGATGGGCTGCATCCCGCATCTGGTTTTGACCGGCAAAGGCGAAAAAGCCAGGGAAAAAGGCGGCCTGCCACCCGGCACGCAGATCTATCCCGATCTGGCGGCAATGGTGGATCAGTTGCTGGATGCCACCACGCCTGAATACACTACTGCGAACTGATCTGCCCTCGTCAGCTTCGCCATCACTGGAGATTCCATGTATCGTTTTTTTCTGTTTTTACGTTCTCTGATTTTTCTGCTGGTGATGATCATCGCCACGGTCGTCTGGGCGCCAATCAGCATGCTGTTTGCCCCTTTGCCGTATAACCAGCGCTACTACGTCACCTCGCGCTGGAATGTATTCATGATCTGGGCCGCCAGAGTGATCTGCGGCATCCGTTATCAGACCAAGGGTTTTGAAAATTTTCCCGACGGCCCGGTGATCGTTTTGTCCAAGCATCAGTCGGCATGGGAAACGATTTTTTTGCTGATGGCGACACCGCGTCCGCTAGTGTTTGTGTTCAAAAAAGAAATCACCTATATTCCGTTTTTTGGCTGGGCGATTTCTCTGTTGCGCATGATTCCGATTGACCGCAGCAAGGGCAAGGACGCCTTTGCCCAGGTCGTCGTGCAAGGACGCAAACGCCTGGCTGACGGCCAATGGATCATCATGTTCCCGGAAGGCACACGTATCGCCGTCGGCAAAAAAGGCCATTACAAAGGTGGCGGCACGCGTCTGGCCGTGGAAACCCAGACGCCTGTGATTCCGATTGCGCTGAATTCCGGCGAATGCTGGCCAAAAAATTCGTTCATCAAAAAACCTGGCCTGGTGACGGTTTCCGTCGGCAAACCCATCGCACCGGACAACATGAATGCGACTGAATTGATGCAACTGGTGGAACAATGGATAGAAGCCGAGATGCGCGTGATTTCGCCGGATGTGTATCGCGACGAACAAGCTCAATAAACGGTTTTTGATGCTGTACCCATTTGCCATTTTGAACATCTGAAAACGGCGCTGCACGAAAATCAAAAAAGCCTCAAACTACTGCCTGCTTAATGACAGCATGGATGGAGTTTGAGGCTTTTTTATCATTGCCAAGCTTGCCATGCTGGTGGACTGATCCTCTTCGTCAGATTGAAATGAAACCGCGCACTCCTTCCCTGGTTCAAGCCGTGCAACTGGCATTGCAGCTGGATATGTTCAGCGACTTTCTGGTGCCTGATCGCCTGCGTCCCAAAGCGCCGCCCGCCACACCTGTGCCGGATCACAACCGTAAAGCGTCGGATACAACAGCGCCCACCCTGCCGAAACCGACGGCGCCGGCTTTGCCACCATCGACTTTTGTGAATGTCAGCAATAAGCGGCAGATACTGATACAGGACTATTTGCTGGAATACGATCTGCAACGTTCCAAGCGCCGCAGCATCGGCTTTCTGATCAATGAAAACGGGTTACGCATCACGGCGCCGCGCTGGGTCACGATCGCCGACATAGAAAAAGCGATCCACGAAAAGCAATCCTGGATCGTCCGCAAACTTAGCGAACGGCGCGAGCGCGCGCAACGCCAGCTGGAACCCGCGATGCGCTGGGGCGATGGTGCTTCGCTGCCGTATCTGGGTGGAAAAATTATTTTACGTCTCGTGCCGCATGCGCCCCAGCCCGCGTATTTTCATGAGGAACAACGCGAACTGTCGATCAATCTGCCTGCCGATGCTGGCGAACAACAATTGAAAGACCGCGTGCAGTCGTGGTTGCAGCAAGAGGCAAAACGGATATTCAATGCGCGCCTGCCGGTCTTTGCCGAAAAACTCGGCGTGCGTTATCACAGCATGGCGCTGTCGGCGGCCACGACGCGCTGGGGCTCTTGTACCTCGCAAGGCAAGATCCGCCTGAACTGGCGTCTGATCCATTTTTCACCGATGATCATCGACTATGTCATCGCCCATGAACTCGCGCATTTGCGTGAAATGAACCACAGCCCGCGTTTCTGGGCGACCGTGCAATCGGTGTTTCCAGACTTTGAATCTGCCCGCCAGCATTTGCGCCAGCATGCCACGGCGGATCTGCCGAAATTTTAAAAATTTGGGGAGTATATGAAAATACCCCTCTATTGCGCGCATAAAAACTGCGGCAACTATTAAAAAATAAACATACTCCCACCTGGTATGCCGATATTCACTGGCTGCACTGACTTGCTGCGTCCTGTCCTCCTGAGCCCAGAACCGGGCGGCGGGAACATTCCGGCGACGCAGCGGCGCATTGGGCAAAATACGGCGATTTAGTCACCCGCAGCAACAGCACAGTCGGCGGCACGCCACACTGGCCGCCATTCTCCGCAAGCGGAGGTGAAAAGCATTGCGACGAAATTCTCTGTATGATAGCGTGATAATTTCTGCAACTTTCCCAAAAACAACGATGAGCCGCCGCGTCACCATCCGCCGTGCCCTGATTGTGCGCGTGTCCATTCTGATCATCACGCTGTTACTGGTGTTTGCCTGGAGCGCGATTCATTTCATCATTGCGCCATCGGTCACTGCGCTGGCGAATTCGCAGATGTCGCAAGCCAGCGGTGAGCTCGAAGCGCGCGTCAAGCAATTGTTCGGCACCGTCGAAACCACCTTGCGCACCAGCCGCGACTGGGGCTTGCAAGGCCAGCTGGATATCGACGACCTGCCAAAGTTTAACGACTATCTTTTTGCCGTCATCGCCAATCATCCGGAAATCAGTTCCGCACTGCTGGCGACGGAATCCGGACGCGAAATCCTGTTGCTGCTCAACGACGACGGCACCTGGGTCAACCGCATCAGCGACCCCGATCACTGGGGTAAAAAAACCTACTGGCTGAACTGGGACAAGCAGCATCACCTGACCAAAGTAGACATGCGCGAGCGCGATTACGATGCCCGCAAGCGGCCGTGGTTCAAAGGTGCGATGGCGCTCGATTCCGACGATAAAATCGCCTGGACCGCACCGTATATTTTCTTTACCACCAAAGAGCCCGGCGTCACCGCCTCCATGCGTTGGACGGCCAAAGATGGCACCCGCTACATCGTCAGCCACGACGTCAAATTGCTGAGCCTGTCGCATTTCACCACCAAGGTTGTGGCCGGCACCAGCGGCATCGGCGTCATTGTGCATCCCGATGGCCGCATCATGGGTTTGCCGAAAGATCCGCGCTTTACCAGCGAAGACGCGATCAAGAAAAACGTCTTGCACTCAGCGCTGGAAATCGGCGTCGCACCGCTTGCGGAAGGTCTGCGCCGCTGGCACGAAATCGAGGATCAGCCACGCGCGCTGCTGCATTACGAGAGTGGCGGCAAAACCTGGTACAGCCTGTTTCGCCCGATCACCATCGGCCACAACATCGTCTGGCTGGGCGTAGTCGCGCCGCAAGAGGATTTCGTCCCCGGTTCACGCTCCGACCTGCTCAGCCTGATCGAGTTGGCGCTGGCCATGATGCTGGCCGGTGCATTGCTGGCAGCGTGGATCGCCCGCCAGTTTGCCGCGCCACTGGAAACCCTGACCAGGGAAAGCCAGCGCATAGGCCAGCTGGATCTGGAGCGCCCGGTCACCAGCGACGGTCGCTGGTCTGAGATGCTGCAACTGGCCGAAGCGCAGGAAAGCATGCGCCAGATGCTGCGCGATGCGACGCGCAAACTGGCCGACGCCAACAGCAATCTGGAAGCCAAAGTCGACCAGCGTACGCAAGAGCTGGAACATAGCCGGACCGAACTGGCGCGGCGCGAGCAATTCTTCCATGCAATTTTCGACCATGCACCGGTCGGCATCCTGAACGTCAATAGCGAAGGCAAACGCGATGCCAATCAGGCCTTTGCCGATTTCCTCGGCTACCACATCGGCAGCTTGCCCGATGTGCCGCCCGGCTATCTGGTGACGGAAGAAGACCGTCCGCGCATGTTGAATGCCATCAAAGAATTGCGCGCGACACTGCAAACCCAAAGACTGGAAGTGCGTTACCAGCACCGCGACGGCAGCGCCCGCTGGGCCGATGTCAACCTGTCCGCGATCCAGGACGAAAGCGGGCAGCATATTTCCAGCATCGTCATCGCCGTCGACATGACTGAGCGCAAACGGGCTGAAGCCGCGCTGGCCGAGGCGCACAAGCGCGCCGAAGCCAGCAAGCGGCAACTGGTTGCCATGTCGGATGCGCTGCCGCTGGGCATGTTCCAGATGCAGGCAAGCGCCGACAATACAATCCGCTTTAGCTTTGTCAGCAGCCGCATAGAACAGGTGCTGGGCGTGACGGCAGCTGAACTGATGGAGGACGCCGAAGCGCGCTGGCGGCATATCCATCCGGACGATATCGCCGCTGCCCGCTTGTCGCTGGCAGAAGCCACGCACCGCGTCAAAGCCGGCGAAGCCTTTGCCACCGGCGATTTGCTGGTACGCGTGCAACGTGGCGCCGACACGCGCTGGGTACTGACCACTGCGTATGCCGAAGCACCGGACGCCGACGGCACCATCGTCTGGAACGGCTACAGCCTCGACGTCACCGAACGCAAGCAAGCCGAAGATGCGATCCGCGAAAGCGAGGTATACAACAAACTCCTGTTCACCGATTCGTATGTGCCTATGGTGGTCTACGATCCGCTCGATAAAAAATTTGTCGACTGCAATCAGGCGGCTGTCGATATCTACGGTTGCGACAGCCGCGAGGATTTACTGGCCACACGTCCGCTCGATACCTCGACACCAACGCAATACGACGGCAGCGATTCCGAAACCGCTGCCCGTCATTTTGCCGAACTGGCGATGGAGCAACGCAAGATCGTGTTTGAATGGCAGCATCGTCGCAAAAACGGCGAGATATGGGATTCGCAAGTCTATCTGATGGTGTTTGTCCACGATGGCCGCACGCTGTTTCAGTTCACATTGATCGACATCACGGAACGCAAACGCGCGCAGGCCGCCGCGCAACAGGCCAGAGAAATTGCCGAAGACGCGACCCGCATGAAATCCGATTTCCTGGCCAATATGAGCCACGAAATCCGCACGCCGATGAATGCCATCATCGGCATGAGCCATCTGGCGCTGAAAACGGAACTGACGGCACGCCAGCGCGATTATCTGCAAAAAATCCAGCAGTCCGGCAAGCATCTGCTGGGCATCATCAACGACGTGCTGGATTTTTCCAAAATCGAAGCCGGCAAACTCAGCGTGGAACGCGAAGATTTCAGCCTCGATCAGATGCTGGAAAACGTCGCCAATCTGGTCGTCGAAAAAGCCGCCAGCAAAGGGTTGGAACTGGTGTTTGACGTCAGCAGCGATGTGCCGCAAAACCTGATCGGCGACAGCTTGCGCCTCGGACAAATCCTGATCAACTATGCCAACAACGCCGTCAAATTTACCGAACGCGGCGAAATCGATATCGTCATCCGCGTGCGCGAAGACCACGCCGACAATGTGCTCTTGTATTTTGCCGTCAAGGATACCGGCATTGGTCTGACCGACGCGCAAATGGCGCAATTGTTCCAAAGCTTCCAGCAAGCCGACGCATCCACCACGCGCAAATACGGCGGCACTGGCCTCGGGCTGGCGATATCCAAACAACTGGCGCACCTGATGGGTGGCGAAGTCGGCGTTGACAGTGTGTACGGCGAAGGCTCGACATTCTGGTTCACGGCCCGGCTGGGCAAAGGTTCGCTCAACCAGCGCCAGCGTCTGCCCGCGCCGGATCTGCGTGGCAAGCGCCTTCTGGTCGTGGACGACAACGACAGCGCCCGCACGGTGCTGACCGAGCTGCTGCATTCCATGACCTTCGACACCAGCGCCGCCGAATCCGGTGCCGTGGCGCTGAAACTCCTGCAACAGGCTGCGCAACAGGGACGCCCTTTTGACGCTGTCATGCTGGACTGGCAAATGCCGGGAATGGACGGTATAGAAACGGCACGCCGCATCCGCGCCCTGCAACTGCACCCCGAACCGAAGCTGGCGATGGTCACCGCGTATGGCCGCGAAGAAGTGTTAAAGCAGGCGCAATTGTCCGACATCGAACATGTACTGATCAAACCGGTCAATGCCTCGCTGCTGTTCGATACGCTGATCCGGCTGCTCGGCGGCCAACAGCAAGAGGTCGGCTATGCCGCGCAAGATCAGGCTGCAACCGGGCTGGAAGCGCTGGCAGGTCTGCGCGGTGCGCGCATTTTGCTGGCGGAAGACAACGAGCTCAATCAGCAGGTCGCCACCGAATTGCTCAATGACGTCGGCTTCCATGTCGATGTTGCCGGTGATGGCAGCATCGCCATCGACATGCTGCAAAAAAATACCTACGACCTGGTGCTGATGGATATGCAGATGCCTGTCATGGATGGTCTGGAAGCCACACGCCGCATCCGTGAACGGCCAGAATGGCACGTGCTGCCGGTGGTCGCGATGACCGCCAATGCCATGCAGGCCGACCGCCAGCGATGCATGGATGCGGGCATGAACGACTTCATCAGCAAACCGATCGAGCCAGATGAAGTCTGGCGCGTATTGCTGCGCTGGATCAAGCCGCGTCAGCTCGGCCAGAGTCCGCAAGTCAGCGACCATGCCGCTGTCAAAGCGCCTGCCAGCGACGCATTGCCGCCGATTGCCGGGCTGGATATGGCAGCCGGTTTACGTCGCGTACTTGGCAAACAGCCGCGCTATATTGCCATGCTGCGTGGCTTTGTCAGCAGTCAGGCCGATGCCGTGCAACAAGTGACCAAGGCGCTTGATGGCGGCGATCATGCGACGGCTGAACGCATTGCCCATACCTTGAAAGGTCTCGCTGGCAATATCGGCGCGACCCAACTGCAACAGCACAGCAGCGAACTGGAACAGGCAATACGCCACCAACAGCTGACCGCATCGTTACTCGACACCGTGCATACTGAATTGCAGCACCAGATCGCGGCGATACAGGCAGCACTGCCTGCGGAAGAACAAAAAATCGCCGTCGCCGCAGACATGACACAGGCGCGCACCGTGTGCACGCAGCTCAGCGCCCTGCTGGAAAATGACGACGCCAAAGCCGAACGCGTTTTGAATGAACATGAAGCCCTGCTGGAAGCCGCGCTGGCCGCGCATTTCAAGCCCATGGCCGAAGCCATCCGCCAGTTCGATTATGAACAGGCCTTGCTCGTGCTGAAACAGGGCATGCAAGACAGCCTCACCGACGCGGCTGACTAAGCGCCATGTCAATACACCCATCGCAACGACCTGCCAGCTGCGCCCCTCACGCAACCGGCCTCACCGAGGAGAAGTCATGAGCACATTATTGGAAACACCGCGCAAAGCCATCGTGCTGGTGGTGGACGACACGCCGCAAAATCTGTCGGTGATGAACGATTTGCTGCAAGACGATTACACCGTCAAGGTCGCACCGAACGGCGCGCGGGCGCTCAAGGTCGCGCATGCCGAACCGCCTCCAGACCTGATCCTGCTCGACATCATGATGCCCGACATGGACGGCTATGAAGTCTGCCAATTATTGAAGGCCGATCTGCGCACACGCGATATCCCGGTGATTTTCCTGACCGCCAAAGTCGAACAGGAAGACGAGCAAAAAGGTTTTGAACTCGGCGCCGTCGATTACATCACCAAACCAATCAGCCCCGCGCTGGTGCTGGCGCGTGTCAAAACCCATCTGACGCTGAAAGCTTCATCAGATTTCCTGCGCGATAAAAATCAATTTCTGGAAACCGAAGTCGCGCGCCGTACCGAAGAAATCCGGGCAATTCAGGACGCGACCATCCTGATGATGGCATCGCTGGCCGAGACGCGCGACAACGAAACCGGTAATCATATTTTGCGCACCCAGTATTACGTCAAGGCGCTGGCTGAAAAACTGCGCGACCATCCGCGTTTTTCGGCTTTTCTGACCGAGCAGAACATTGAGTTGCTGTTTAAATCTGCCCCATTGCACGACATCGGCAAAGTTGGCATCCCTGACCGGATTTTATTAAAACCGGGCCGCTTCGAACCCGCCGAATTTGAGATCATGAAAACCCATGCAGCACTCGGGCGCGACGCGATTATTCAGGCTGAACGCCGCCTGGGGCGACAAGTGCCGTTTCTGGATTTCGCCAAGCAAATCGCCTATTCGCATCAGGAAAAATGGGATGGCAGCGGCTATCCGGAAGGCCTGCGCGGCGACGATATCCCGGTCGCTGCGCGTCTGATGGCGGTCGCCGACGTCTACGATGCCTTGATCAGCCGCCGCGTCTACAAACCCGCCATGCCGCACGAAAAAGCGGTCAGCATCATCGTCGAAGGTCGCGGTCAGCATTTCGATCCGGACATGGTGGACGCCTTCGTCGAGATTCAGGAAGAATTCCGCGCGATCGCCACCCACTACACAGACAGCGACGACGACATCCATGCACAACAGGAAAGACTGGAATGGATCGCCGAACAACCTTGAACACAGCGGCCAAAAGTCTCGTTGCGAGGATCTGACCCGCTTATCGGTGTGTCTGCCACGAGAATTGCCCGACGTGGCAGAATAGACCTCTGCCACCGGCTTGTCCGTTGGCACGCATCCATCAATATAGGGGAGTATCTGTCACACCATACCTGATGCGCGCACAAGCAAAGCGGCATTAATAAAATTTATCATGTACTCCCCCTCAGTATCAAAGGAAAATCCAGAATGAGAATACTTCACACCATGCTGCGCGTCGGCCACTTGCAAAGGGCAATCGACTTTTATACCGATGTGCTCGGCATGAAATTGCTGCGCACTTCCGATAACCCGGAATACAAATACACGCTGGCCTTTGTTGGCTATGGCAATAACCCGGATCACGCCGAACTCGAGCTGACCTACAACTATGGCGTCGATCATTACGACCTCGGCACAGCCTACGGCCATATCGCCATCGCCGTGCCGGATGTCGCCAAAGCCTGCGAAGCCGTCCGCGCACGCGGCGGCAATGTGACACGCGAAGCCGGCCCGGTCAAAGGCGGGAAAACCGTGATCGCCTTCGTTCAAGACCCCGACGGTTACAAGATAGAACTGATAGAACGCCAGTCCGAAGTCACACTCTGAACCAGCGGTTTTCCCGCGCAAAAAAAACGCAGATCCATGTCTGCGTTTTTTTATTTCCGCACTATCCAAACGGCGCGGATGGCGGTTTTACTTCTCGTTTATTTCGGCGTTGATTTACGCTCCTCAGGACGGACTGCCACTTTATTCATCGACTTGATCAACAACACCATCGTCACAATACATACCACCGAAACTGCAACCCAGATACCTGTCCACATACATGTCATCCTGAACTGAAATAGTGAAGTTTCCTTATATCAATTGAGATGCCGTACGTCAATAGAACCACTTGTCATTAGAGTGCGCCGCTCAGCTTTTTTTGGCACCGCTTGCGCCTGCAAAATAACGAAAAGATGCGGACAAATCCAGTATCAGACATGACCATGCCGCCGGAAATACGCAATCAGGCCGCTGGTCGATGTATCCAGATGCGCGTCGTAGGCCTGATCACCAAGGATCGCTGGCAGCAATTTGCTGGCCAGTTGCTTGCCCAGTTCCACACCCCACTGATCGAAAGAATTAATGCCCCAGATCACGCCCTGAACAAACACCTTATGTTCATACAGTGCCAGCAGCATTCCCAACTGGAACGGATCAAGACTAGGCATCAGTATCGTGGTTGAAGGCTGATTGCCGGCAAACACCTTGTGCGGTAACAGGCGCGCTATGGCCACTTCGTCCAGCCCGGCCTGCGATAATTCTTCGCGTGCCTGCGCTTCGGTCTTGCCAAATGCCAGCGCCGCGCTTTGTGCCAGACAATTCGCCAGCAGGGGTGCCTGATGACCGGGCAAAGGATAATCGCTGGACGCAGCAACCACGAAATCGCAAGGAATCAGCCAGCCTCCCTGATGCAATAACTGGAAAAAAGCGTGCTGACCATTCACGCCGATTTCCCCCCAGACGATAGGATTGGCGCGGCAAGTCAGCGCCTCGCCATCGCGGCTGACGGTCTTGCCATTTGATTCCATTTCCAGTTGCTGCAAGAAGGCTGGCAAATGGCGTATCGATTCGTTGTACGGCAAAATCGCCGTGGTTTCTGCACCCAGAAAATTGGTATTCCAGATCGAAATCAGCGCCAGCAACACCGGCAGATTTTTTTCCAGCGGCGCCTCGCAAAAATGTCTGTCCATCGTTTCAGCGCCCGCCAGCAAACGCTCAAAACCGTTCATGCCAATCGCCAGCGCGACCGACAGACCAACCGCCGACCACAGTGAATAGCGGCCACCGACCCAATCCCAGATCGTCAGGATATTGCTGTCGGGGATACCGAATTCATGCGCCTTGTCCGGGCTCGCGGTCACCGCGATGAAATGCTTGGCGATGGCCCATTCTTCCATCGCCGCCGCCATCAGCCAGGTGCGTGCTGTCTGCGCATTGATGCTGGTTTCCTGCGTGGTAAAAGTTTTGGACGCGACGATAAACAGCGTCGTGCGCGGATCGAGTTTTTCCAGCAAAGGCGCCAGGTGGGCGCTGTCCAGATTCGAGACATAATAAAAATCCAGACCCGGATGCTGGAACGCCGACAGCGCGCGCGTCGCCAGTTTTGGCCCCAGATCGGAACCGCCGATGCCGATATTCACGACGGTCTGAATCGCATCGCCTTTAAAACCGCGCCACAGGCCGCTGCGCACACGCTCGACGATGTCGCGCATTTGCTTGCGTACAGCGCGCACCTGCGGCATGACATCGTTGTCTGTAGTTGGAAACGGCGTGAAATCGGTATGCCGCAACGCCGTATGCAGCACTGCGCGATCTTCGCTGAAATTAATTTTTTCGCCGGCAAACATGCGGTCGCGCCACGCTTCCACCTTGGACAGGCGCGCCAGCCCGATCAGGCTATCGAGCGTTGCCTGGTCTATGCGCTGCTTGGAATAATCGACCAGCAAGCCGTCAAGTTCGACGGAAAAGCGTTGGAAGCGCTGCGCATCGGCAGCAAAAATATCGCGCAAATGCTGGTTTTCCAGCCTTTGCTGATGCGCCAGCAAGGATTGCCATTCGGGTGTCAGAGTTATGTTCATAGCGTCCGGCGAGTTCAGTGAGAGCGTTACAGACAAAATGAGCGCGATGCTGGCAGGCTAGTGCAGGCAGCCTGTTGCAGGTGCCTGCGTTTCACCGTTTTACAGCATTCTTGCCAGGTTCACATAGTGTTCCAGCGGAATCGTTTCGGCACGTGCCTGCGGATCAACACCGGCTTCCAGCAATTGCTGCTCCGTGATCAAACCGGCCAGACAATTTCTGACGACTTTACGTCGTTGCGAAAAGGCCTTGGTCACCACGGTTTCGAGTTTTTTCACATCGCAAGGCAAAGGATCAGATTTCGGTATCATCCGCACGATGGCCGAATCCACTTTTGGCGGCGGATCGAAGGCTTCCGGCGGTACGATGAAAATCAGTTCCATGTGATACCGCCATTGCAGCATCACGGACAAGCGTCCATAAGTCTTGCTGCCGGGCTCGGCCACCATGCGTTCGACGACCTCTTTTTGCAACATGAAATGCTGGTCTTCCACCAGCGGCGCGATCTCGGCCAGATGAAATAACAAGGGGCTGGAAATGTTGTACGGAAGATTGCCGACCACGCGCAATTTTTTGCCTTCCGGCACGGGGATGCTGGCAAAGTCGAATTGCAGTGCATCGCCTTCATGCACGATCAGCCTGGCCGGATCGAAGGTCTTTTTCAGGCGCGCCACCAGATCGCGGTCCAGCTCGACCACATGCAACTGCGTGAGTTCGTCGAGCAACAGGCGCGTCATGGCGGCCAGACCAGGACCAATTTCAACCATGGCTTCGCCAGGGCGCGGATGAATCGCACGGATGATGCGACTCAAGACCATTTGATCGGTCAGAAAATTCTGGCCGAAACGTTTACGTGGAATATGTTTCATTTTGTTTAGCTATGTTTGCACATGCTGGCAGCGACGCGTATCGCTACTTGCATACTGCCGGTGTCGGCATGTCCGAGGCCTTTTGCGGCCAGATCGAGCGCGGTACCATGATCGACCGAAGTGCGTATCAGCGGCAGACCCAGCGTGATATTGACGCCGAGTCCGAAGCTCGCATGTTTGAGCACCGGCAGCCCCTGATCGTGGTACATCGCCAGCACACAATCGGCATGTTCCAGGTATTTTTGCTGGAACAGCGTATCAGCCGGATACGGGCCACGCACATCCATGCCTTGCTTTTGCGCGGCGTCGATGACC
>JAGWUK010000179.1 GCA_028868455.1 Burkholderiales bacterium
TGACGAATTGGGAAAGGCTATCTGGCCCTAACCAAAATGCGCCATATCCTAATCCAAAGAGCCAGTGCTTTTGCACTTCCATCCACACAAGCTCCCAGATGTCTGTTCTTCCTGTCAGATCAGAATTTTTCCCAAAGATATGTGCTACTGGCGACGAAATTTCTGACCATGTTGGCATACGGGATTCGTACATAAAAAATACAAATAGCATCACCAAAACGACGCAGTTTATTGCGAGAAAAATGCGCGTCATTGAATATGGTGAATTTAGCCTGCGTTTTCGCAAAAGATGAAAAATGATACTGGTAATTAGTGTAATGCTCATACTTGTGGAGCTTCTGCTCATGACTAACATCAGTGCACTAAAAGCTATTCCAGCGAAAAGCATTTTCAATCCAAGTTTTTCATCGCATGCCTTAACTTGCCAAAGTAGAATCGCCATTGCGGCAGCTTGTCCAAGCTCATTCTTCTGAGATAATGCACCGCGCCACGCCCCGCCAAGTTCATAATCAATGCCTATGCTTGGAATCGCGATAGCCATGAAAAAAGAAAGCACTAAAATGGCGTTTAACGTGTAAAGCAGGTAGTTAAGTAGTAGTCTCAAGGGATTTTGAGCGAGATTGACGCACAACGCCAACATGACCAGACCATAAAGCTGAACCGCACGCTTAAAAGTTACCGCGGGCAGTGGAGACCAAATGCTGGAAATCAAACACCAAAGAAGTATCAATATGAGAAACGGATTCATTGCGCGCAAGTCGTCAAGCACAGTCTGAAGATGGCGAAACAAAATAATGGCCGAAAATAGGAAAAGTCCCCCCCATTGCAATTTGGTTGTCAGCGAACCTTCCATCGTTAAATCAGAAGTGCCGCGATAATCCCAGGAGATGCCATATGGCAACAGCGAAAATACGACGAATAGCACGACCATCAATTTGACGATTCGGGTTTCAAGCGGTGATAGGGTCGGTATAGCGAGTGCAGCTTTGCTGTTTTGCATAGTTAGTTACGGCGCATTAGGATGTACGATATTCTAATGCCTTCGTTCTGCTTTCCATTTCTTCAATGAAGTTTTTTCGGGCTGACACCTTTTTTTATTTTTTCCGGTCATGCATATTTTCCAGGCAACCGCTAAGGGAGCTTGGCAGTATTTTTGGCGCGGCTTCGTTTGCAGCACTAACGCTGTTTGCATGCTTTATTTCTTCGGCCCATGCAACTCAAGATATCCACTGGTATCCGTTTCAAGTCGATGAAGACGCAGTCAGTGGTATTGCCGATTTTTCGTTGATGAATCATCCGTTAACAATGGCAGATCGCTTATTTGTTAAAAGTGCCCATTTTTATCGCGTCGGCGAGGATCTTCAAGCTAGTTCAGCAGATGATGAAAGGGTGCGTTTGTTTGGTATTAATCTTTCTGCTGCCGCGAACTTTCCAAAACAAGAAGATGCAGTGCAAATAGCAAAAAAATTAAGAAGAGCCGGCTTCAACGCTGTTAGATTGCACCATCTGGATAGCATTTTGAGCGACAGCGAATCTCAACCGCGCGGATTGTTGACGCATGGTGCTTATCCCAGTTTCAATAAAGTCGCCTTGGCCCGATTAATAACCCTGATCGATGCATTCCGAAATCAAGGCTTGTATATCAATGTAAACTTGCACGTCGGATATGCATTTAGACCCGGAATTGATGCTGTGCCTGAATTGCAGCAAGCGGAGGCAATGCCATTTGCGAGTCAGCCATTGCAACTCTTCGAACCGCACATGATTGCGCTTCAGCAAGAATACGTGTCACAACTTTTGCGGAATCTGAATTTAAAAAATGATCCGGTTCTTGCCATGATAGAAATCAGTAATGAATCGTCGCTGATTGGCGCGTGGCAACGTGGACAACTGGATACTTTAAAAGGTGCGTACAGGAAATTTCTAGAGTCCCAATGGCAGCAATGGGTGAACCACCAATATGGGAGCACGCAGAATGCGTGTCACGTCTGGAAAACTTGCAGCATCGATACGAACGGGGCACAGATGGTTCTTTCTTCTGAATCCCAAGTGTTGGAGTTTGGTGAAGGATGGCGAGCTGTCGCTCAACGATTTGCCCGAAAGGTTCTGACTCACTTTGACGTAAAACTTCCTAAATTTCTTATTCAACACTTCCAAACGCATCAACTAGGGCCGGGAAGACGTGTTCTGGACTTTATGCAGTTTTTGTCCGAAAAGGACAAGGAATATCTGGAGACGATGCGCAAAACTATTCGTGCTGAAGTGGGCGATCTGGTTCCTATTGCCGGGACACAGATGTATTTTGGCGGGGCGCTCAACTCTGATGCGCAACATGCAATGGATTACGTTGATGAGCATGTCTACGTCGATCACTATGACTTCCCGCATGCAGCATGGGCCACCAATGACTGGCGAATCCGCAATGCATCATCATTAAGAGAAGGCTGGCAATCACTATTGCAAACAGCGTTTTATCGTGATGCCAAAAAACCATTTGTCGTCAGCGAATTTAATCAACCCTATCCTAATCAGCAAGGTGCAGAGATTTTGCCGGTATTGACAGCAATTGCCAGTGCGCAGGATTGGGATGGGCTGTTCTTTTTTCAGTATATTGATGGCGATACCTGGCAAGCCTTACCCTCCAGTTTTGGATTGAGCGGGAACTGGGGACAATGGGTAACGACAGGTATATCCGCATCAATGTTCCGGAATTTCCAGATAAGGCGATTACCGGCAATATTAACCGTGACGACAACACCAGCTCAGCGAAAGATGATGGCTGGTTTGCGCGATAACGTATCCGGATTAGGTTATCGTGATTTTTTAGGAAACTGCTATGGGGTGCAATATCAGCATGCGTTTGAATTTCGCGTAGCCGTAACCAATGACACAACGGAGAGTGCGAGGGACAGCTGCGATTCGTCCGGCTTCAGATTGCCAGAAATGACGATAAATCAATTGGCTCCAGGCGATCAATTGCAATACGACAGCAGTGGCCCGTGGCTGACGGCGAATACACAATATAGTGCAATGTTTGTCGGGCGAAGAAGTGAAGGTAGTGAAGCGCTCTCGAAGAAAACTTTGATGCCAAAGTTCGATGCCGATTCACGCCAATTTGGTGTACTCATGTTGACGAGTCGGGATGCTTTGCCGTTATCCAGTTCAAAAAGAGTATTGCTGACATTAAGCGGGGCAACTGTCGGTAGTCAGCCGGGCGTTTTCCCCTATCGTGCTAAACGCCTTATTTCATATCCTGGTCAAAACGGCTGGTGGACATTGGAACCTGACTCAGCGACGGCATCGCAACCTTCCGGTTCGCGCGACGCCACCGGGCCTGTTTGGTTGGAGCGGATAGGGCTACAATTTTTCTACGCGTCGCATGCGAAATCAATGATTATTTATCCATTGGATGCATCTGGAAATCGCATGTCAGCGATAGACAATCGCTGGATAGAGAAAAAAAATGATGGATTCAGCATCCACTTGAATCAAGCATCGCCTTGGTTCGAAATTGTTCTCAAATAAATGTTAGAGAGGCGCGTCAATCGGCAAGATACGCCGCAACAAAACTGCTGCGCCCAGCAATGATGCGATTGCCTAAGTATTTTTTTTGAAAAAGGTGACTTCTGCCAGCATCGGAACATCGTTCGCTGAATACGTGGATCATGAACAATGCAGTGTTTTCAATTTAATCCGAATAAAGGCCTGGCGAACTATTTGCTGGGTGACTTTTATTGCGAATTAAATGTGAGGTTTTTCTTCAAATGAAACACTCATTTGAAACTAAATTTTCTTTTCGCCGGACAATGATTTTCCGAATTTTATAATGTGAAACTATTATTTCGTATTGTGAAATGTCAGCGTTAGAACGCACAAAATATTTTTCTCAAAATAAGAAAAATAATTTCGTATCGCGAAATTTAAGCATTAAGTCATTGATTTTAAGCGATTAAATATTTGTTATATGTCTTATATAAGACCTTGTTGCTCCGCAAAAAATAACCTATTATTTCTCTCAACGAACTTCAGTTTTTATTTCACATTGCCCACAGGAGAGAAACATGACAACTCGCGAACAACAAGTAGCAGAATTGCAAAAAGACTGGGATACCAATCCTCGCTGGAAAGGTATTAAACGGAACTACACAGCCGAAGACGTAGTACGCCTGCGTGGTTCTATCAAAGTTGAGCACACATTGGCCAAAAATGGCGCGATCAAGTTGTGGGATCTGGTGAATAATGAACCATTCATTAACGCACTGGGCGCATTGACTGGTAACCAGGCGATGCAACAAGTGAAAGCCGGTTTGAAAGCTATTTATTTGTCTGGCTGGCAAGTGGCTGGCGACGCTAACGTTGCTGGCGAAATGTATCCTGATCAATCATTGTATCCAGCCAATTCTGTACCGCTGGTTGTCAAACGCATTAACAACACGTTGACTCGCGCTGACCAGATTCAATGGTCTGAAGGCAAAAATGATATCGACTTTTTTGCACCTATCGTTGCTGATGCAGAAGCAGGATTCGGTGGCGTACTGAACGCATTTGAACTGATGAAAGCAATGATTGAAGCGGGCGCCTCTGGTGTTCACTTTGAAGATCAATTGGCTTCCGTAAAAAAATGCGGTCACATGGGCGGTAAAGTTTTGGTGCCGACACGTGAAGCTGTAGAAAAATTGAATGCGGCTCGTCTGGCTGCAGACGTTATGGGTACGCCAACCGTCATCCTGGCTCGTACCGATGCCGAAGCGGCTGACTTGTTGACTTCTGATGTTGACGCCAACGACCAACCATTCTGCACCGGCGAACGCACTGTCGAAGGCTTCTACAAAACTAAACCAGGTCTGGAGCAAGCGATCTCTCGCGGCCTTGCCTATGCAGAATATGCCGACTTGATCTGGTGTGAAACTGGTAAGCCTGATCTGGAATTTGCTAAAGCTTTTGCCGATGCAATCCATGCCAAATTCCCTGGTAAATTGTTGTCGTACAACTGCTCACCATCGTTTAACTGGAAGAAAAATCTGGACGACGCAACTATTGCCAAATTCCAGAAAGAACTCGGCGCAATGGGCTATAAATTCCAGTTCATCACATTGGCTGGCTTCCATGCACTGAACTACGGCATGTTCAATCTGGCACATGGCTACGCACGTCGTCAGATGTCTGCTTTCGTTGAATTGCAAGAGTTGGAATTCGCTGCGGCAGAAAAAGGCTTTACAGCAGTTAAACATCAACGCGAAGTTGGCACCGGTTATTTCGATGCCGTTACTCAAACTATCCAACAAGGTAAATCATCGACTACAGCGTTGCATGGTTCTACTGAAGATGAACAATTCTTCGATGCAAAGAAAGTTGCCTGATCGCTGACTTTACAAGTCTCCCGTAGTAACAAAAAAACCGCAGATTTTTTGCGGTTTTTTTGTTTTTGTCGATCACACACAGCGCATCGCCCGAATGAAAGCGCTCGATAAATGGGTCTGGAATTAGCGGAAATGCGCGTTCAGCGTCGGCGAGACCGGTATTCCCGGTAAACAATGCCAATGAATTTGGAGGCTTGTGTGGTGTAGCGGCGCCACAGACGTCGCGGCTCACTGGCCAGGCGCCAGAACCATTCCAGACCGACTTTTTGCATCCACAATGGTGCTCGCTGTTTTTGACCTAATGCGAATTCCATTGCCGCACCCACGCAAAGTAGCAAAGGGGCATTATTGCTTGTTTGCTCGCGCCGGTAGCGCAGTGCGAAATGCTCCTGTTTCGGCATGCCCAGGCAAATAAAAACGATATTCGGTTGCGCTGTTTGAATCCTCTGCATTGCCTCGTCTGCCTCCGGTCCATCAGGCGTAAATTGCATGGACGGGCAAAAAATGCTCGTTTTCAGTCCTGGATATGTAGTGGAAAATGCCTGGCGCAGCATGTCTTCCTGACCCGGCATGCCACCAACAATAAAAATAGACAAATGGTGTGTGACGCAGTCCTGGCAAAGTGAAACGAACAAGTCGGCACCAGTTACCCGCTCCGGCAATGGATGATCGGTCATCTTGCTGGCCCAGACCACAGGCATGCCGTCGGCGAAAATAAAATCTGCCGTGCGATACAGGGCTTTAAATTCTGGCTGTTGTTCCAGTCTGACGAGATGGTCGACATTCGGTGTGACAACAATGCGGCTCGTTTGCCCGCGTTGTTTTGCAATTGCCAGCAAATTCTGGCTGGCGTGGGCAAAATCGCTGTTTTGAATTTCCAGGCCAAACAGTTGCGTAACGGAGTCGTGCTTTGCTGTTTCGGACATTTTGTCGTATCGCCAGAGAAAGTGGAGTGCATTTGGATGCGAGCGATTATCGCAGAAAGTTTTTAGTACATGCGAATCTGCACAGAGAAACAGGTGTCAGCGAGTAAAATATTCTTTCGAATTTCTAAGGAATAATCCATGTCTGAGCGGACCAGAATAAAAATTTGCGGAATAACACGGAGCGAAGATTTACAAACGATTGTGGTTGCCGGTGCCGA
>JAGWUK010000180.1 GCA_028868455.1 Burkholderiales bacterium
TGAAATCGACAGGCGTTCATCAATCTGCACTTGCAATTCGTGATGGGCTTTGCAATATCCGTCGTAGCGATGTGCCACTTCCGGCAATTGCGTGTCACCAAAAAAAGCAATCCGTTTGCGCCCGGATTGCAGTAAATGCTTGGCCGCCAGATAACCACCAGTGACATTATCGCTGCCGACCGTCACATACAGTTGCTGCGGCAATTGCGCCCCCCAGACCACGATAGGGACACGCCTGGCAGCCATCTGGTTTAACTGATCATGATGATGCCATTGGCCGATCAATATCACACCGATGGCGCGCCCGGTATCGTAAATTTGCGCAGCCGTATCGAGCTGGTCGGCATCAACACGCGACAACAGCATATCGAACCCGCGATCGGTCAACGCATCGGCCAGACTTCCTAAAATACTCAGAAAAAACGGATCGGACAAATGCTGGCGCGTGGCACGTTCGTAAGGCACGACGACGGCGACAGTGCGGTTTTGTTTCAGGCGTAAATTCTGTGCGCCGATATTGATGGAATAATTCAACGAGCGCGCCAATTCTTCAATGCGCGTACGCGTTTCGTCGTTCACCAGAGGGCTGCGGTTCAGTGCCCGTGAGACGGTCGATGTGGATACGCCGGCAAGGCGCGCGATGTCGGCCATTTGCAAACGGCGCTGTTCCGCGCTGGAGATATCCTTACTGACAGCAGGGGCCTGTGCATTTTTTGTTTTCATAATGTTTGCGCGCCGGGATGGCAGACGATCAAATTGTTTTGAGTGTTAATAGGATTTACGCAAAATTGTGTCAGCGAGGCATAGTGACGAAGCCGGGACAGATAACCAACGACGCACCATAACGCAACTGAGGCGTTTATGCATCAGTCCCGGAGGAATCATTGGATTGCGGCGCTTCATACAAGTGTTTCATGGCGCAACATAAGTCTGATGCCCGGCAAGCCAGGTTTGCAAAACTTTGATCTTATAAATATTTTTTGGCGCAATGTCGAACAAATCCTGATCGGTGATGATGAAGTCCGCCCATTTTCCTGGCTCCAGCGTCCCCAGCACCTGCTCCTGATGCGCCGCATAGGCCGCATCCAGCGTGAAGCAGCGAAATGCCTCCAGCAGACTCATGGCCTGTTCCGGATACCAGCCATGCGCCGGCATACCCTGCATGTCCTGACGTGTCACGGCGGCGTGTATGCCCCAAAACGGATTCGGCGATTCGATAGGGAAATCAGAACCACAGGCGATGCGTGAGCCTTGCCGCAAGAAACTGCGCCAGGCATACGCTCCCTTGATGCGCACATGCCCTACGCGGTCTTCCGCCATATTCATATCGGAGGTTGCATGCGTTGGCTGCATGGAAGGCAATACACCGAGTTGTTTAAAACGCGGGATATCACTCAGCGCCACCACTTGCGCATGTTCAATGCGGTTGCGTAAGCGCACACGCAGGCTGTCCGGCAGTGTCGCAAAGCCATCCAGTATCTGACGATTCCCCGCGTCGCCGATAGCATGCACATTCACCTGATAACCTTTCAACGCGGCTTTTTGTATCATCTGCGTCATCACCTGCGGCGTTTCAAATAGCAAACCTCTGGTGTGTGGCGCATCGCTATATGGTGCAATCAAAGCAGCACCACGACTTCCCAATGCACCATCGGCGAACAGCTTCACCGCACGCAAGGCATACCGATCCTGCGCATAGGAATACAAAGGCCCATCTTTCGAAACGCGATCAAAGAATGCATCCGTTCCATGTATCATGCCGTACACGCGGGTCGTCAATTTTCCGTGATCGGCGTATTCCCGGAACAACTGATCAGCCTGCTCGGAAACACTGGCATCGTGCACACTGGTTAAACCGGACTCTCGCAATTGCTGCAAAGCCAGGTCGAGCGCCATGCGATTTTCTGCATCACTGGGAGACGGCACGATTTTGTCGATCAGATTCATGGCGTTGTCGACGAAGACACCAGTGGGATTACCAAGCGCATCGCGTTCAATTTTGCCGCCAACCGGAGCCGGCGTTGTCCTTGTAATACCAGCGAGTTGCATGGCTTTGCTATTGGCCCAGGCCGCATGACCGTCAACGCGCCCCAGCCAGACTGGCCGATCGCTGACGACCGTGTCAATTTCCTGCGCCGTTGGAAATCGCCCGAGTTTCCAGTTCGCCTGATTCCATTCACCACCCAAAATCCACGGCGAATGCGGAAATTTTTTTGCATAGGCAGCGATTGCCTGCAAGGCCTGCGGCAGATCGTGCGTCGCGCGCAAATTCAATTGCATCGCGCTTTGCCCAAGACTGAGAATATGCCCGTGGGCATCGATCATCCCCGGCAACAAGGTCTTTCCACCTGCATCAATATGCTGCGCATCGGGAAGCCTGTCGCGCAGTGCAGCGTTAGAACCAGTGGCAATTACACGCCCTGCATCATCGAATGCCAACGCTTCAAATTTCAGCAACTGTCCATCTTTGTCCAGCGTATAGCCTCTGGCATGATCAATAATTGTATCCGCCAGCGCCGGCATGGCAAACAATGCGATCAGCGTCGCCAATAGTTTTTTGTCCCAGTTGCGATTCATATGCGGCATCCAATCCAAGGTTGAGATTGGCATTGTATTGCAGCGCCCCGATTTTGCGCGCTGCTTCTTTCTGGCGGGTGAAGCCACGACCAGACCATAGGCGCCACGACGATGACCGCCACTTGCGTGCGCAATATCAGGCAAAGCGCTCACTTTTTAAAAAAATCATATACTCCCTACCAGTATAAAATGCACAGCCATTCGGGAATTGCGCTATAAAGCGATTTTTACGCATACTCCCACTAGCTCTGATCTTCCGATGCATTCAGCATCACCTTGAAGAATTGACCAGGCTATCAAAACCATCGGCTCATGCACTGCGCCTGATGGCTATGCGACATGGACAAAGCCAGGATCAGCAACTGATTCCTTTATGCGATCAGATGTCCTCACGCCACCACACTGATTTTGCGTAAAAAATATGCAATTTTCTTGTCATTAAATGGACATTGTTCTTGACGCTACGAAGCTCACTTGCGTACACTCTCACGATCTTGCAATTCACGTCGACCATGGTCGATTAGACAAATATTTTGCCTATGAAACGATTCCGACCTCGCATTTGCCCGCTCATTGTTACTGCGCTCATCTATTGCGCCTTTCCTCAAAGTAGCCTGGCAGACAGCGCTGAAATGCTGGCCTACAGCAATCCACCCGAAGCAGATGGCATTGAAGCCTCGACATCCGACTCCGCCACGTCTGACAGCTCAACGACCGATGCCAGCCCAGGTCTGGATGCCGCCGACACCGAGACCAGCGACCCCGATTCGATTCCGCTTACTGCGTCCGGCACCCCAGCTATTCCAGCCGATGCACTGATCCAACCCAGCCTCGATTACTCGTACAAAGAAACGGATTTGTGGGAACGCATTCGTGGCGGTTACGCCATTCCCAATCTCGACAACCAATTGGTCACCAATCAACTTAACTGGTACAGCACGCGCACCGATTACATCATGCGCACCGTGCAACGTGGTTCCCGTTATCTGTATCACGTCGTCGAAGAATTGGAAAAACGTGGCATGCCGACTGAACTGGCACTGCTGCCTTTCATCGAATCCGCGTTCAACCCACAAGCCATCTCCTCTACCAAAGCCAGCGGAATGTGGCAATTCATGGCGGCGACCGGGCGTGATTTCAATCTGAAGCAAAACATGTTCAAGGACCAGCGCCGTGGCGTGCTGGATTCGACTGACGCAGCGCTGACGTATCTGGAGCGCTTGTACGGCATGTTCGGCGACTGGCAGCTTGCATTGGCCGCGTACAACTGGGGCGAAGGCTCGGTACAACGTGCCATCAAGAAGCAACAGGCAATGGGAAGACCGATCGACTTTGAAAGTCTGTCGGCGCTGATGCCAAACGAAACCAGGAACTACCTGCCGAAATTACAGGCCGTCAAAAATATCATCTCGCATCCTGAGCAGTTCAATATCGACTTACCACGTCTCGATAATGAGCCGTATTTTGTTCCCGTCGAAAAAACGCGCGACATCGATGTGCGCGTCGCAGCGCAACTGGCCGAACTTCCTCTGGATGAATTTACGGCGCTGAACCCGCAATTCAACCGCCCCGTCATTACCGGCGATGCCGATACAAAAATCCTGCTGCCGACGGACAATGTCGCCGTCTTCAAAGAAAATCTGAGTAAGTGGCAAGGACCGTTGTCATCGTGGTGTGCACATAAAGTGCAGAAAACCGAACGCGTCGAAGCACTGGCAAGCCGCCTCGGTTTGAAGCCGGAAGTCATTCGCAATGTCAACTTCATCCCGCCACGCATGCTCGTCAAGGCAGGTTCGACCTTGCTGATACCCAAATCTGAAAAATCGCCCGATCAGGATATTTCGTCCGAGATCGTCGATACGGCCAAACTGATTTTTGAAAAAATCGCGCCGCCTTTCCGTAATCTAAGCTATCGCGTCGGCAAACGCGACAGCCTGCTATCGATTGCGCGCCGCTACAAGGTCAGTATTGCCGACCTGAAAATCTGGAATAATTTAAAACGCGACACCGTCGCCATCGGTCAGACCTTGCATCTGCAAATCCCCGGTGCAGCGGCACGCAATCGTCGCAGCACAGCAGTGGCCAGCAGCGTTCATGGCGGGAAAATGTCTTACCGCACACAGGCGCATACCAAGTTGGTGCGCAGATAAATCAGGCGCGCCGGGATATCGTCAACCTACCTTTTCGCATCTGAATTGCCTGCTGCTCGCAGGCAATTCATGCGGCAAGACAGATAATTCATAAGCCGTGTCCTGTTCCCTGAAACGCAAAATAAAAAACCACTCCGCGGAGTGGTTTTTTATTTGAAACAGCATCTTGATTACTTCATCGACTGATTGATGTAAATAATCCAGTAACGCGCCAGATCAGCCGTTCCATCAGTTCCTTGCACAGTCTTGAATGTCTTGATCGCATTCGCTTTCTTGCCAGCCATGACATAGGCAACGCCGAGGTGCAACTTGGCATCATCGACATGCTTCAGATTGCCTTTTTTCAAGCCCTCTTCCATCAAGCCCAGACCTTTGTCAAACTTGCCGGTAGTCACATAACCAAAGCCAACACTCAACAAATCCGTACCACTTTTGCTTTGTTTGGCTTCCTCTTCGTTCGCTGCCAACGCCTTGTTCGATTCGTCCTGAGCCTTGTTGGCCATGTCGCGCAAGCGCTGATGGCGCGCGGCATCACCACCAGCACCCAGTGCACCCGCCTTATAGCCTGCATCGATGATTTTCGATGCCTCAGCCGGATAACCAGCCTGAATTGCCATCAAGGAAGAATCCATGAAATCCGAGGTCTTGGTCACTTCACCCAACACCAGTTTCAGACGATACAAATCCAGTTTCAGACGCTGGGAATAGCCAGGTTTTCTTTCGATATTATTGAGCAGATTGACCCAGTATTCTTTTTTGCCATGATAAGCAACCATTTTTTCCAGTGCACTGGAATAGCCAGCCATATCTTTCTGTTTCAACGCGGCGTTTGCATAGAATTCCAGATTGGACAAGCTTGGTGTACGTCCGGCTTTTTCATCAGCAGCCAGATCAGCCATCACTTCTTTCATGGCATGCGCACTATCACCACCTTGAGACATTGCCTGAATCATATAAGGACGCAGGGACTGGTCAGTGCCGCCGTCCGCATAATAGCGACCATACCATTGTGCCGCTTTAGGGAAATTACCCGCCTTGTAATTGGCATTCGCCAGAACCTGAATCATCTGTAACTGTTCTTTAGCAGGCAATTTATTGGCTGCCACGATCGTTTCTGCAGCACGGATAGTCGCCGCATTATCGCCAGCTGCCGATGCAATCGACAAACGCATGCGCTCGATCGTGAAATTCTCATTAACTGTCTTGCCAGCAACGTTGTCTGCCTCGTGAATTTTAGACAGTGCTTCTTTGTACTTCCTCGCTTTATACAATTCCCCTGCAGACTGTACTATCCGGCCAACTTCAGGGCGCATAGCTTCCTGTGCATAAGCAGTATTGGCAGCAATATTAGTTAATTCTGGCGCGGCGGCAAAGCCAATCGCTGCAAACAATACAGCGACACGAGATAAGCGAAGTTGCTTCATATGTCGATCTCACAATCAATAAATTAATTAAACCCTGGAATCATGGCAGCAAAATTCTGATGACATGTGTTCCGTTAAGACGAAAAAAGGCAGGGATCACCCTGCCAGTTTCCAATCATACATCAAGACTTCGGTACGATAGCATCGAAATTATCTTGCAGTTCCATTGCATTACTTCAGGAACTGCTCATTGCCGACCATACCGATCTTGGTGACACCAAGACGTTGTGCCGAGGCCATGACGGCGGCGACGGATTTGTACGGCACCACGGCATTCGGACGCAGATGCACTTCCGGCTGGTTCGGGGTGGCCG
>JAGWUK010000181.1 GCA_028868455.1 Burkholderiales bacterium
GCCCTGCCTGCTGTCGCCAGCCTCGGCGTTCGCCCCACGGTAGACGACAGTGGCCGCGTATTGCTGGAGACGCATGTCTTTGACTATGCCGGCAATGCGTACGGCAAAGTAGTGCAGATAGAATTCCTGAAAAAATTGCGGGACGAAGAAAAATACGTCGATCTCGCCACGCTGACTGCCGCGATAGACCGCGACGCAGAACAGGCGCGCGCGTATTTCGCCGCACAGCATCGTCGCCCTGCCCGTTCTGCCACAGACCGAATTTGAAGCCGGACTTGTTTTCCGTCTTCATCCCCTATTTTTAAAAGAAATCTGATTATGTCTGAAAATAAACCGGCAAAACCTGCCAATAAAACTGCTAATAAGTATCCGGTCAATATGACGGAAACACCATTTCCCATGCGTGGCGATCTCGCCAAGCGCGAACCGAAATGGGTCAAAGAATGGCAAGATAAAAAAATCTACGAACGTGTGCGCAAGGCATCTGCCGGTCGTCCCAAATTCATCCTGCACGACGGTCCTCCTTATGCAAACGGCGACATCCATCTGGGTCATGCCGTCAACAAGATTTTGAAAGACATGATCGTGAAAGCCCGCAGCATGGCAGGTTTTGACGCGCCATATGTACCGGGCTGGGATTGTCACGGTATGCCAATCGAAATCCAGATCGAAAAATTGTTTGGCAAAAATTTGCCGGTTGACGAAGTTCAGGCGAAGGCACGCGCTTACGCAGAAGAACAAATCGAACGTCAGAAAGCTGGCTTCATCCGTTTGGGCGTACTCGGTGAATGGGATAACCCTTACAAAACCATGGCTTTCGGTAATGAAGCCGATGAATTACGTGCGCTCGGCAAATTGCTGGAAAAAGGTTATGTGTATCGCGGCCTGAAACCAGTCAACTGGTGCTTCGATTGCGGATCGGCCCTGGCGGAAGCTGAAGTCGAATACGAAAACAAACGCGATCCGTCGATTGACGTCGGCTTTCCGTTTGCCGAACACGACAAGCTCGCCAAAGCATTCAAGCTGGACAAACTGCCGTACGAGCAAGGGTATTGCGTGATCTGGACCACGACACCGTGGACCATCCCGTCGAACCAGGCTTTGAACATGCATCCGGAAATCACTTACGCGCTGGTCGAAACCGTGCGCGACGGTGCGCCTTTGCTGTTAATTCTGGCGCAAGACCTGGTCGAAGCCAGTCTCGCCAAATACGAACTGGAAGGCAAAATCATCGCGACCTGCGCCGGTGCTGATTTAGCCGGTATCCAATTCAAGCATCCGTTCGCCCAACTCGACGCTGGCTATGATCGTTACTCCCCGGTGTATCTTGGCGACTACGTCAGCACCGAAACCGGTACCGGCGTCGTGCACTCGGCACCTGCTTACGGTATCGAGGATTTCCAGTCCTGCAAAGCACATGGCATGAATGACGACGCCATCATCGCACCGGTCATGGGCGATGGTAAATTCGCTTCCAGCCTGCCGTTCTTCGCTGGCATGACGATCTGGGAAGCATCGAAACCGATCTGCGACAAACTGCGTGAAGCGGGTGCACTGTTCTCGCTGAAGATGTTTGATCACAGCTACATGCACTGCTGGCGCCATAAAACACCGATCATTTATCGTGCGACGTCGCAGTGGTTTGCCAGTATGGACAATACGCCAAAAGACGGCGGCGCCAGCTTGCGCGAAACGGCGCTGGCAGCGATTGACGACACGGCGTTTTATCCTGGCTGGGGTAAAGCGCGCCTGCATGGCATGATCGCAAATCGCCCTGACTGGACGCTGTCGCGCCAACGTCAGTGGGGTGTACCGATGGCCTTCTTCCTGCACAAGGAAACCGGGCAATTGCATCCACGCACGCCTGAGCTGTTGGAAAAAATTGCACAACGCTTTGAAAAAGAAGGCATCGAAGCCTGGCACAAACTCGATATCGCCGAATTCCTTGGCGATGATGCAGCGATGTACGTCAAAAACCGCGATACGCTGGATGTCTGGTTCGATTCCGGCGTAACGCACCAAACCGTCTTGCGCGGATCGCATAAACAGCAATTGCAATTTCCTGCCGATCTGTACATGGAAGGCTCCGATCAGCATCGCGGCTGGTTCCATTCATCGCTGTTGACGGCGTCCATGCTGGATGGTCGTGCGCCATACAAGGCTTTGCTGACACATGGTTTCACCGTCGATGGCGAAGGCAAAAAAATGTCCAAGTCGCTCGGCAATACACTGGCACCACAAAAAATCTCGGACACTCTGGGTGCCGACATTCTGCGTCTGTGGGTCGCCTCGACCGACTACTCGGGCGAATTGTCGATCTCCGACGAAATCCTGAAACGTGTGACCGAATCCTATCGCCGTATCCGCAACACGCTGCGTTTCCTGCTGGCCAACACGTCCGATTTCGACATCAACAAAGACGCCGTTGCCATCGCTGACATGCTGGAAATCGACCGCTATGCAATCGCCAATATGGCGGCCTTGCAAAAAGACGTGCTCGCTCATTACGATGTATTTGAATTCCATCCTGTGATCAGCAAGTTGCAGTCCTATTGCTCGGAAGACCTCGGCGGTTTCTACCTCGATATTCTGAAAGACCGGCTGTACACCAGCGGCGTCACTTCACATGCGCGCCGTTCTGCCCAGACCGCAATCTGGCATATCACGCAAGCCCTGCTGCGCCTGATGGCACCGACGCTGTCGTTCACTGCGGAAGAAGCCTGGCAATTTTTCTCGACACCGGAAGCTTACGCCGCCAGCGATGAGACCATCTTCACGCAGACTTACTATGCATTGCCAGACATCGCCGACGCCGCAGCCTTGCTGGCGAAATTCGATGCACTGCGCACCGTACGTACCGACGTCACCAAGCAGCTTGAAGAAGTGCGCGTTGCCGGTGGCATAGGTTCGTCGTTGCAGGCGGAAGTTGTCATCAAGGCCAGCGGTGCAAAATTTGACCTGTTGAACGCGTTTGGCGATGACCTGAAATTCACGCTGATCACCTCGGCAGCACAAGCGGAACAAGTTGCCAGCGAAGCCGATGAAGCCGTCGTCGTCACGCCGTCCAAGTACGAAAAATGCGAGCGTTGCTGGCATTACCGCGCCGACGTTGGCAGTCACGCAGATCATCCGGGTCTGTGCGGTCGCTGCTACAGCAATCTGTTCGGCGCTGGCGAAGCACGTCGATTTGCGTAAGCAGCTAAGATAACGAGGTGAGTCAAGTCGAACTTGGCTCACCTCGTTTTTATGAAACGTGCATTCTTATTGAAAACCAAGTCTTATGGCAACCAAGAAACGTTCTAATTTTTCCGGCAATGCAGGCACGACGAACAATTCCGCATATTCGCTCATTCCTTGGCTAGGATTGGCGGCAATTGTCATTCTGCTGGATCAAGTCAGCAAAATTACGATTGCGCGTTTGTTCCACTATGCCGAAACGTATAGCGTCACCTCGTTTTTTAATCTGATACTGATGTATAACAAGGGAGCTGCGTTCAGCTTTCTTGCTGCAGAATCCGGCTGGCAACGTTATCTGTTTACCGCCATCGGTTTGATTGCAGCGGCCTACATCACATTTCTGCTGAAACGTCATTCCAGCCAAAAACTGTTCTGCACGGCGCTGGCGCTGATCATGGGCGGTGCCCTCGGCAACGTACTGGATCGCCTGATGTATGGGCATGTCATTGATTTTCTCGATTTTCATTACAAAGAGATATATCACTTCGCTGCGTTCAATCTGGCCGACAGTGCGATTAGCCTGGGGGTTGCCTTGTTCATTCTGGATGAGCTACGTCGCGTAAAAAAATAAGGAGTGCGGGATGAACATGCGCCTGACTGGTAAAAAAATCGTTCTGGGAATGACTGGCGGTATTGCCTGTTACAAGATTGCGGAACTGACTCGCTCGCTGGTCAAAGAAGGAGCGAATGTACAAGTTGTCATGACTTCGGGCGCGACGCAATTCATTACGGCCGTAACCATGCAAGCCTTATCCGGCAAACCCGTTTATACCGATCAATGGGATGCGCGCATCGCCAATAACATGCCGCATATCGACCTGACGCGCGATGCTGACGCCATCATCATTGCGCCATGCAGCACCGATTTCATGTTCAAGCTGGCACACGGCGCCTGCGATGATTTACTGTCGACCTTGTGCATCGCCCGCCCCTCATCCGTACCATTAATGATTGCGCCGGCGATGAACGTTGAAATGTGGCAGAACCCGGCAACCCAGCGCAATGTGAAGCAATTGATCAGCGATGGCGTGGCGGTGTTTGGTCCTGCATCGGGTGATCAGGCATGCGGTGAAACTGGCCTAGGTCGCATGCTGGAACCGGAACAGTTGCTGACGGAAACGATCGCTGCTTTTCAGCCTAAATCACTGAAAGGCCGACACCTGCTGATTACCGCCGGGCCTACTTTCGAACCAATAGACCCGGTACGCGGCATTACCAATTTGTCGTCCGGCAAGATGGGATATGCAATCGCGAAAGCGGCTTGGGAAGCTGGTGCAAACGTCACGCTGGTATCTGGCCCGACTTCTCTGCCGACGCCTTATGGCGTGCAGCGCATCAGCGTTCAGACGGCGCAGCAGATGCATGATGCGGTGATGAAGCAACTGGCGCAAGAACGGCAAGACGTGTTTGTTGCCGTGGCAGCAGTGGCCGACTGGCGCGTTGCCAACGCCAGCGAGCAAAAACTGAAAAAGAACAAGGACACCGATACACCGCAACTACAGTTTGCCCAAAACCCCGATATCCTCGCGTCGGTCGCCGCCATGCCTGACGCGCCGTATTGCGTCGGTTTTGCAGCGGAATCGGAAAATCTTTTGCAATACGGTGCAGCGAAGCGCGTGAAGAAAAATATCCCTTTGCTCGTCGGCAATATCGGTCACCATACTTTTGGCCACGACGAGAACGAGCTGGTGCTGTTTGATGCGCAAGGTCATCGCGCCCTGCCGCGTGCTGACAAACAAACGCTGGCATTGCAGCTTGTGACCGAGATCGCACGACGCATCAATTAATCCCGTCACTGATTCCATCAATGCGCAAACGCTTCCGACTTGTTTGCGCCGCATTTTTTATTGACTATTTTCATGAAAAACATAGATTTAAAAATTCTTGATCCCCGCATGCATGACTTGCTGCCCGCCTATGGCACTCCCGGCAGCGCAGGCCTGGATCTCCGCGCCTGCATAGACGCCGCCATCACGATACAAGCTGGTCAGACGGTTTTGATTCCCACTGGCCTGGCAATCCATATTGCCGACCCTGGATACGCTGCCATGATTTTGCCACGCAGTGGCATGGGACATAAAAACGGTATCGTCCTAGGCAATCTGGTTGGCTTAATCGACTCTGATTATCAAGGGCAACTGATGGTATCTACGTGGAACCGCGGTCAAACGGATTTTACGTTGCAACCTATGGAAAGGCTCGCGCAGTTAATCATTGTTCCTGTGTTGCAAGTCGGGTTCAATATTGTTGAAGAATTTGATCAGAGCGAACGCGGCGAAGGCGGATTTGGCAGTACCGGAAAGCACTGAGGCATTCGCACTGCGGCAGTCAGGCAAGTAAGGAGTCGTCGTTACGACGTGTAGTACTGAGAATGATGCAAAAAGTCACCTTGTCATTCAAAAAGCCAGTCCAGAATCGGACTGGCTTTTTTATGGTCTCCAACCAAATCGATTAACTCAGGCTGGCTAATGCTGCCAGTAATTTTTCTTTCATTTCCTCATTTTTCAGTTCCTGTTTTTCCATGTCAAAATTCTCATGAAAAAGCGGAAATGACAAACTGGCTTTCAGTTGCCCACCAAAAAATGGCGCTGACGTCGTCGCCGATGCCAGAACGCTGGCACCGCCACGCGCGCCTGGCGAAGTCGATAACATGACTATCGGTTTCCCTTGAAATACTTTGGCGTTGGCGCGCGAACACCAATCGAAAAGGTTTTTGTAAGCCGCACTGTAAGAACCATTGTGTTCGGCGAAAGAAATGACGAGGGCATCACAAGTGGCAATTTTTTCGAGAAAAGCCAGCGCCAAAGCAGGCTTACCTAATTCTGCCTCCTTATCGACACTGAACAGTGGCAGCTCATAATCATTCAGATCCAGTACTTCGACATCGGCATTGGCAACCAAAGAAGCGGCATACCTTACCAATTGCTTATTAATCGATTTTTTGCTGCTGCTGGCGGCGAAGGCTAATAGTTTCATCATAGTTCCTAAGGCGTAAAGTTAGATTCAGGACTCCCGCAAAATTGTTCCGGCAAGAGATGGCGCCCGCACCTGCACACCCCCTGCGACGAAACAGCATAAGGTCGCTGCAGCAGTTTTTGCGTCAGTCCTGACAGTCAGTTTTCGTATCTATTCAATACTTTCAACATTGTAAAGCAAGATGAAAATGCCATGTCCTTGAGGCAACATGTCCA
>JAGWUK010000182.1 GCA_028868455.1 Burkholderiales bacterium
CAAATCGTCACCGCCTTCTTTTTGCAAGCGCACACCGCCACGCGCCAGAAACTGGCCGCCAAATTGCGCCACGCTGGCAGTCGACAGCGGTCGGTAATCGGCATAACCATCGGGATTGGTCACCTGAATTTCGGCAACGACGTAAGCTTTAGGCATCTTCATTCCTTAAAGAGAGGGCACGCAAAAACGGCGCGTCAGTTGAAATCGGCACCGGATACCCCATCCGGTGCGAACTGCCCTTATTGTAATCAGGCAGCGAGCAGGCGAGCTTTTGCCGCGACATATTCGTCTGTCATGCGTGCGACCACTTCTGCCACGGTCGGCGCATCGTGCATCAGGCCGACGCCCTGACCTGCACCCCAAATATCGCGCCATGCTTTGGCTTTGCTGCCGCCACCGGAGCCAAAATCCATTTTAGATTTGTCTGCGACAGGCAGGTTGTCTGGATCGAGTCCGGCTGCCACGATGGATTTTTTCAGATAATTACCATGCACACCGGTAAACAGATTGGTGTACACGATATCAGCGGCGGTCGAGTCGATGATGGCCTGACGATAAGCCTCGTCCACATTGGACTCTGGCGTCGCCAGCCAGCGCGAGCCAATGTAAGCAAAGTCAGCACCCATCGCCTGTGCGGCCAGAATGGCGTCGCCAGTGGCAATTGAGCCGGACAAGGCGATCGGACCTTTGAAGAATTTGCGCACTTCGCCGACCAGAGCAAACGGCGATAAACCACCGGCATGACCACCGGCACCTGCTGCGACCAGGATCAGACCGTCAACCCCGGCTTCCAGTGCCTTTTGTGCATGGCGAATCGAGATCACATCATGCAACACAATGCCGCCATAGCTATGTATCGCGTCCAGCATTTCCTTCGGAGGCGCGCGCAGGCTGGAAATGATGATAGGTACCTGATGTTTGACGCAGACTTCCACATCATGCGCGAGCCTGTCATTGGACTGATGCACGATCTGATTGACCGCGATCGGCCCGATTTTGGCATCAGGATGCGCTTCTTTGTACGCAGCCAGCTCATTTTCCAAATCAGTCAGCCAGGTATCGAGCAACTCGGCAGGGCGGGCATTCAGTGCGGGGAAAGAGCCAACAATACCGGCTTTACATTGCGCCGCAACGAGTTTGGGGCCACTGGCAATAAACAATGGGGAGCCGATCACCGGCAGGGCAAGGTTTTGCAAAGCTTTGGGTAAATGGGAAGTGCTGGTCATAGTCCTGTCTCTCTGTGGTGGGTGTTTTTTTGGAAAAATTGCATAAGACTGATATGATGTTATCAGAAAAAACGTTGTTTTTCACATCCTGATTTCTCATGATCACCAAACCTAAAGTCATTGATTTCCGCCAGGGCCAGGAGGCACTTCGCGATTCGCTGCGTCAGGGCATGCTGGATGCTGCCAGCAGCCTTTTGCATGAAGAAGGCGCCGCAGCACTGACCGTGCGCAAAGTGGCAGAAGCCGTCAACTGCTCAACCACGTTGTTGTATTCCATTTTTGGCGGCAAAGACGGCTTATCCAATGCGCTGTATCTGGAAGGATTTGCGCGGCTCAAGCAAGAATTGGCAGACTATGAAGCCAGCCTGCCGCCAGAACAAAAAGCCAGTGGCATCGACCGCATCTGGATGTACGCCAATAACTATCACAACTACGCACGCCGTTATCCCAGCTATTACATGGTGATGTTTGGCGATGCCATCGCCGGTTTTGTGCCGCCGCTGGAATCACGTGTAGCGGCCTGGGAATCGTTTACGCCGCTGATCGCCGAGTTTGAAACATGCATGCAGGAAGGAAGTTTGCCCGCCTCCAGCGCCAGCGCTGCGGCACGGTTATTGTGGGCGGCGATGCACGGCGTGATCAGTCTGGAACTCAAAGGTTTTTATCTCAAAAAAGAACACCCTGACGAGCTGTACCGTGCCGCAGTGCGTGCCGTTTTATATTCACTCAAACATCCCGAAGATCAACAGGAGCTGTCATGACTTATCAGTGTTTCGATTTCAGTATCAACGACAAAATTGCCCATTTGCGCTTTAATCGTCCGGACAGCATGAACACAATGCAGCCGGTGTTTTTCCGCGAACTGGTCGATATTCTGAGCATGCTGCAACGCGAAGCTGCAGCCCGTGTGCTGGTCATTTCATCGACTGGCAAACACTTTACGGCAGGCATGGCGCTCGATGTGTTTGCCGGTGGCGGCATCACGCTGGATGACAGCAATGCCATTGGCCGCGCCAATATCACGCTGGTGCTGCAAGACATGCATCAGTCGTTCAATCTGATCGAACAACTGCGCATGCCGGTCATTACGGCGATCCACGGTGGCTGCATCGGCGGTGGTGTGGATCTGATCTGCGCCAGCGATATCCGGCTGGGTACGAGTGATGCATTTTTCTGCATCCAGGAAATCAATATCGGCATGACCGCCGACCTCGGCACCTTGCAGCGCTTGCCCAAGCTGATACCGGAAGGCATTGTGCATGAAATGGCGTATACCGGACGCCGGCTGGCTGCGCAAAAAGCCCTGGCCGTCGGCCTGCTCAACGAGGTGTTTGAAACACGGGAAGCGATGCTGGAAGAAGCGCTGCGCATGGCCACCGAAATCGCCAGCAAGCCGCCCGTGGCAATCTGGGGCAGCAAGCAGGCGATCCACTATGCGCGCGACCATTCGACGCACGATGCGCTGCAACAAATGGGCTGGCTGCAATCCGGCATCTGGCAAAGCAGTAATCTGATGGAAGCCTTTATGGCCAAGCAACAAGGCCGCGCCACACAGTTTGGCGACTTGGCACCGATGCAGCCGTTTGCCGATGCGCCTTATCATCTGAAATAAGCACAGGCACAAAAAGGCCGGCACGCGCCCGGCCGGCAGACTTGATCTTCAACAAACTGCCGGTCCGAATTTACGCGCACCGGGGTTGGGCTCGTTATAGTGCATTGCACGGCAGTTCAACATCTCACCCCCGGAGACATCATGAGCAAAAACTATCGCGATATCACGCAGTCGATTTCCGCTTCGCTGGCCAAATTGCGGACTGACACGCCGGATGTCATGAAGGCGTTTTCCATGCTGGCGCAAGCGGCCTGCAAGGATGGGGCGCTGGATAAAAAAACCAAGGAATTGATCGCGCTGGCGATCGGCATTTCTGCGCATTGCGATGGCTGCATCGGCTTTCATGTGCAGGCGCTGATCAAACTGGGCACGACGCGTGCCGAGCTGGAAGAAATGCTGGCAATGACGGTGTATATGGGCGGCGGACCATCGCTGATGTACGCGGCCGATGCGCTGACGGCGTTTGAAGAGCTGTCCGCCAGCGCGCCAGTCTGATTTTAGCGACCGTTAAACAGGATATCGCCTTCCAGATGTGCCGCACCGGCGCGCACCAGTTCGTCTGCCAGTTGTACCATTAATGCGTCCAGTGGCATGTCCAGTTGTGCGGCGGCGGCCTGCATCAGGCGGTTGTTGCCAAGTTGCTGACAGACATTGGCAAGCGAGAGCTGCTGCGTATCGAGCAACAAAAACGCCAGCATCACTTTCAGGGCATTGCGGGCATTGCGCTTGGGATCAGTGGACAGATAATCGAGTCGGCTCTGAGCGCGCGCCAGGGCGCCTTGTACATCGCTAAACGGCGCGCCGTGCCCAGGAATGACCGTGCGCACGTCCAGCTCGCGAATGCATTGCAGAATCGCGGCTTGCTCGGCAAATCCGGACTCGCCTTCCAGCTCAGGAAAAATCACGCCGAAGCCGTTTTCCCATAAGGCATCGGCAGAAATCAGGATTGCCTCTTGTGCGCAATACAGCACCATGGAATGCGGATCGTGCCCGGGTGCCGCAATGACTTGCCAAGGCAGGCCGCCGAGTTGCAGGCTATCGCCATGATCGATGCTGCCATCGAAATGAAAGCGTTCGCATTGCTGGCCAGTGGCGCGATACGGCAGGCGCGCTTCGTCCCAGACCGACACCGCGTCCACATCGGCGACGGGGATCAGCGTGCGGCAGCCGTAGTGGCTTTGCAGAAGCGCATTGCCGCCGCAATGGTCGGAATGCAAATGGGTGTTGACCAGCAAATCCAGTCCGCGCCCTCGTAAGGCGTGCTGCGCCAGCGCCAGCGTTTGCGGTGCATGGGTCTGGTAGCCGCTATCCACCAGCGCGGTGTGCGCGTCGTCGATGAACAAAATATTGTTGGACGACAGCCAGCCGCGCTCAAACACCTGCATGCTTGCCGGTAAATTCATGCAGATCTCTCCGGCACTTTGCGCTGCTGACCATTCGGCATTTGCTGCGCGGCGCGCAAAGCGTCGGAATCAAAAAATGCATCGCCGTTCAGGTAGGCCTGCAACATGGACGTGCCGTCGAGCCCCCAGAAACAGCGTCCATCGACGACGGCGGTCGGCACGCCAAAAACGCGCGCGGCAATCGCGTCTTCGCCATTTTTGCGCAAGGCGTTTTTGACTTCCGGCGTATCGAGCATATCGCGGGAGACATACAATTCGTCGAGTAAAGCTTGCCAGTGTTCAGACTCGGACGGGATATGCCCTTCGCGCCAGACGAAGCGGAACAAGCGCTGCACCACCTCGGGTGTGCAATCCAGTGCAAGGCACAGGCGCAGCAAGGGCAAAGGGTTAAACGGATGTTCCGGCGGCATGCACATCGGTATGCCGTGGTGATGCGCCAGCCACGCACAATGCTCGAAGGTCCACTGGCGCTTCGGCGGAATCTCGGCTGGCCCCTTGTTTTCCCAGTGATTCAGCAAACCGGCGAACAACAATGGCCGATAGCGTATCGTCTCCACGCCTTGCAGTTGCTCCAGCATTTCGCTTTGCAAATAGGCGAAAGGGGATATGAAATCGAAATACCAGTCCATCTGCTTCATCGCTCTTCTCCTGCTCAGCACGCTGTGATCGCTAGGACCTGACGCACTGGATTTAAATTAGAAACAAGGGGAGTATATGCAAAAACATGGCATATACCGCAATATTTACCTGCGCTTTTAAAAATACTCCCTGGGAGTATAACCAGATTACGGCAACATGCGCTCGTGCACGGCGTGCCAGATCGCCAATTTCTGCTGGTTACCCGCCTTGCTCCAGCAAATGATTTCGTCGATATTGCGATAACAACCGCTGCACAGGCCGCTGCGCTCATCCATGCGGCACACGTTGATGCACGGCGAAGGAACGACCGCGCCGGGCGTATCGACAAAATGGGCGGCATCAAACTCCAGCAGGATACTCATGCGCGCAACGCCACATCGGCGACAGGCGCACCCGTCATCGCCGTCAGTTGCGCCGGCGTCAGCCTGAACACGGCATGCGGATGACCGGCGGCAGCCCAGACATGCGGGTACTGCATCAGGTCCTGATCAATCAGCATCACGGTTTTTTCGACATGGCCGATAGGACAGACGCCGCCGATTGCATAGCCAATTTTCTCTTTCACAAAGCGGGCATCGGCCTTGCCGAGCGCGCCGACAATCGCCGCCACCTTGCTTTCGTCAACGCGATTGCTGCCGCTGGCGACCACCATCACGGCAGCGTCATCGTGCAAGCGGCGAAAGACAATGGATTTGGCGATTTCAGCGACGCTGCAGCCCAGACCTGCGGCGGCTTCAGCAGAGGTTTTGCCGGTTTCCGGCAGCATCACGATGCGCTGGTCATGACCGAGCGCATCGAGCAATTGGGCGACACGTTGTGCCGTATCGGGAAGCGTAGTGTGGTTCATCATGGCAGAAATAGTGAGGACGTCTGCGATTTATATCACAGCCTATGCGGCTCTGCTGAACCGGGTGTGGACAGCTTAATCCGGCACCGCGACAGGCCTGCCGCCCCAGCTGGACAACAAGGCATCGTGCTGTGGCGGCACATCGAAATATTTCATGCCGGCGCGATATTCGCTGCCGCTGAGGATGGTGTACAGGCAGGTCGCCTTGCACACCACTTGCACTCGTTGCGAGGCATCGCGCTGTTGCGGCACCTCCATCATCATCTGGTAAGTCTGTTTTTCTTTCAATGCGACACCGCATTGCAGCTGGATGCCATTTCCTGAAAAATTCAGCACTTTGGCGGGGACGATCTGACCCGCAGCGACCAACACTGCGGCGCGCCAGTTAACGTTCGAGCGCGGCGACGTACGTGAATCACTCATACAAACAAAAACGCGTTGGAAAAAGTCAAAATAGCCTAAAGGTTGCGGTGCAATAAAAGTGCTATTGTAACTATTTTTCCAAAAAGCAATTCAAGAACTGCGATTTTTTTTCATCCACTGCCAGGCGCCCTCTCCGGCTGCTTTGCCGCTGGCGAAACAGGCTGTCAGTAAATAGCCGCCAGTCGGCGCTTCCCAATCCAGCATTTCCCCGGCGCAAAATACGCCCGGTACG
>JAGWUK010000183.1 GCA_028868455.1 Burkholderiales bacterium
GCCTCTCTGCAACCGGCCGTATTGACCAAGCCGCATGTAACGGCATTGATAAAAACCCATTCGCAACATGTCTTGGTGGTCGACGAAGATAGCGGCAGGATATTGCTGCAAAAAGACGCGGATGCCCGCGTCCCCATTGCTTCGCTGAGCAAACTGATGACCGCCATGGTGACGCTCGATGCGCATCTGGATATGCAGAAAAAAATCACGGTGGCTCAGCAAGACGTGCCGGATGGTGACCGCAGAAAGGACCAAGTGCCGGTTGGTACGACATTGTCGCGCAATACCTTGCTACAACTGATGTTGATCCCCTCGGATAACCGTGCTGCCCGGGCATTGGCGCGCACTTATCCGGGAGGTGAGGCCGCATTTTTGGCCGCAGTGCAAAAGAAAATCCAGACATTGGGACTGAAGCAAACCTTCATGGATGAAGCCAGCGGCTTTTCCGGCAATAATGTCTCCAGCGCATCGGACATTGCCAGACTGACCGTCGCTGCGGCAACTTATCCGCTCATCAGCCAGATAACGACAACCCGGGAAAGCCATTTTCACTTTGGCCGTCAAGACATCGTGCATCACAACACCAATACCCTGCTTGGCACACCGGACTGGCAAGTTTTGCTCTCTAAAACCGGGCTTTCGCGCGAAGCCGGGCGCTGCCTGACCATGCGCCTGAAAATGGCCGGCAAGACCGTCACCATGGTGTTATTGAATGCGCCCAATCTCGACTTCAGAAACGAGGATGTGCAACGCATCCGGCATATGCTGGAACAAACCGGAATGCCAACCCGGCAACCATTACCGGCATTAGCGCTGAACTGATCCGCCCTTAAATTTTCCCGATTGCCCCTTTTTTACTTGCGTGCCTGCCACGCAAGGACGGGGTTCGTCTGCCCATTTTTTACGAAAGATTTATGCTATGTGGCTTCACTCTTTGCCCGAATTCTCCAGGCTTCCCATCCGCCGTCTGAGCGGCGCACTCGCGGGATTATTTTTGCCGGCTTGCGCAGTGCTGGCACAAGAATCATCCTCCGGCAAGATTGCTGAAGTACCACAAACGGTAGAAATTGCCGTCAAACAAAGCGCGACCCAAATGCGTCAGAACGACACCGGCCTGCGCAGTATTTACGGTCAGGAAGAATTACAGAAATATGGCGATATCAGTGTTGCCGAAGTCTTGCAGCGCTTGCCTGGTGTCTCTGTTTCCGACAACAAGGGAAAAGGTGTGGAAATCCGTCTGCGCGGACTGGGCAATGGCTATACCCAGGTATTGCTCAACGGTAGTCCGGTGCCGGCAGGATTTTCGATCGACACTTTGGCGCCGGATGTGATTGAACGCATAGAAATCATTCGCTCAGCCAGCGCCGAACTAAGCGCTCAGGGCATTGCCGGAACCGTGAATATCGTTTTGAAAAAGAAGCCGGAGCGCAATCAGCCGACTGAAGTAAAACTCGGTATCAGTCAGCAAGCGGGCTTATGGTCGCCGCACCTGACTGTGAACACCTCCGGCAAGACAAAGGAAATCTCGTATGCGCTTAGCGCTACTGCCGACATGTCCCGCACCGACACGCACAGCGACGCCGACGATTATCTGTTGCAAGCGGGCGCAATGCCGGGCTATGGCGGCTGGTCAAGTGTGCGGCACTGGCAACGCGAGGCTCGTCGAAAAAACGACACAATCAGTATTGCACCGCGTCTCAATTGGGCACCGGACGAACAGCAGACGGTGCAATGGCAAGGTTTTGCCAGTGCTGCTTATCAGGCGCAACGCAAACAGGAACAGGAAACGACGCTAATCGGAGCGAGCAGCGATTTCCCGCAAAATCAAAGCGTCTGGAATAGCCATGTTTATGTCATGCGCAATGACCTGAACTGGGAAACGCGGCTCGACAATAACGCCAGATTCCGCCTCACGGCCGGATGGGACTATTTGCAGCGCAATTCCAATTTTCAGTTTTGGGGAGAAGATCGGGACGCCGTTTTGCTGGAACACCGGTTTGTCGTGAACAATATCGATCAAAATGAAATGAAGCTGAATGGCAGCTATCAGATTTCTTCGTTTGATAATCACGTCATTAAGCTGGGCTGGGATAGCAGCCGAGCCTGGCGCAATGAAATCCGCAACGAACTCGATACCCATGTGACGAGTGGATCGCACAGTGCTGATATGCATAACTACGATTCCACGATAGACAGGCTGGCCGGCTTTGTTCAGGATGAATGGTCTTTAAGGACCGATCTGTCGGCTTATCTGGGATTGCGCTGGGAGAGTCTGCGCTTGCGCAGCAATGAAATTGGTGCCTATCAGATTGATCACCGGTTTCAGATCCTGAGTCCGATTATGCAAACGGTCTGGAAATTGACTGAACAACAGCAAATCCGCATGGCGCTGAATCGTAGCTTCAAAGTGCCACGTCTGCAGCAACTGATCCCCCGTCTGTTTCGGGTCGACAATAATAACAATCCGCTCAAACCGGATTTTCAGTTTAACCCGGAACTTCGCCCGGAAACCGCCTGGGGTCTGGATCTGGCGTACGAGCACTATCTGAGTCACGATGGTCTGCTCAGTGCCAGTGCCTATGTTCGCAAGATTCACGATCTGCATCATGAAGTATTGTCGCAACATGACGGTATCTGGCTGTCGCAGCCAATCAACGATGGTAATGCCATCGCCATGGGCATTGAACTGGAAGCCAGACTGGATTTGCGTAGCCTGTCTGCAGCCGCTCTTCCGATTCGCTTGCGCGGTAGCCTTGGACGTCACTGGTCCAGAATCGATCGGGTTCCGGGGCCGGATAATCGCCTGTCCGACCAATCGGCATTGAGCGCCAGTCTCGGCGCGGATTATGTATGGAGTAACACACTGACCGTGGGGGGCGATCTGAACTTTCAGCGCGGAGCCACTGTGCGCGATTCAGCCTATCTGTATTCGACCGCCAGCGCCAAACGCAATCTCGATATTTACGCCGTCTGGCGTTACAGCAATCTATCGCAGTGGCGGCTTTCTGCAAACAATGTATTGCATCAGCAAAGCAGCGGTGCCGATCAGTATCAGGATGCGCGGCAAGAGCAAATTTCAATTTATCGCGAACCATCTGACACAACCTGGCGGTTGACCTGGGAACAACGCTTTTAATACAAAGAACGGAGAATTAATGGCTACAGCCGGCTTGCTCAAGTTGCCGCAACGAGGCAAAACGGCTGTAACAGGCGCAGTATAATCGGTGCTGCTTCAATAATGAATTTCCATGCCTGGAGCGCCTATTTTTCTCTTTTCTGATCGCCATGATAAATACTGCATATCCTTTATTCCCTTCCATTGAACCTTTCCGCAGCGGCACGCTGGCCGTTGACGACCTGCATACCTTGTACTGGGAGGAGTCGGGGAATCCTGAAGGTCAGCCGGTATTGTTCCTGCATGGCGGCCCTGGCGGTGGCACTTCGCCGACGCAGCGTCGTTTTTTTGATCCTGCACACTATCGTATCGTATTGTTCGATCAGCGTGGGGCAGGGAAGTCAACGCCGTTGGGCGAATACCGTGAAAACACGACCAGTCTGCTGATTGAAGATATTGAAAAAATCCGCGTCATGCTGGGGGTAAAACAATGGCTGGTATTCGGCGGCTCCTGGGGTTCGACGCTGGCGCTGGCTTACGGTGAGGCGCATCCGCAGCGTTGCCTGGGTTTTATCCTGCGCGGTATTTTCTTGTGTACGAAGGCGGAGGTCGAATGGTTTGTCAATGGCATGAAATACTTCTATCCTGAAGTCCATGCGCGCTTTGCCAGTGGCGTACCCGAAGCAGAGCGCGGCGATTTGCTGGCGGCCTACGTTAAACGATTATTTTGCGACGACCCCGCCGTCTATATGGAAGCGGCACGCAACTGGAGTCGTTATGAAGGCTCTTGCCTGTTTCTGGAGCCGCAGGCCGATGCGATAGAAGATTTTGAATCAGATGCAGTGAGTCTGGGAATTGGAAGGCTGGAGGCGCATTACATGTTACACGGCGCCTTTATGGAGGAAGATCAATTAATTCAAAAGATAGGCGCCATTCGTCATTTACCGGCAGTCATCGTACAGGGTAGATATGATGTTATTTGCCCGCCTGTATCGGCGTACCGCCTGCATCAGGCCTGGCCTGAGGCTGCGTTCCATATGATTGCCGATGCCGGCCATGCGGCGATGGAACCCGGTATCACCCAGGCACTGGTCAGGGCGACGGAGCAGTTCCGGCAGGACAAAAAGTTTGATTAATTGAGTAAATGCGCCGGGATAGGTTCTTGCGTGGCTCCCGGCATTTCCAGTTCAAAGCCCCAATCCGCTTTGGCGACAGCATCTTGTAGGAGTTTGCAAAAACCATGCAATGCACGTTCACCCATGGCGATTTCAAAACCGGTACCGTCAGGCAAATTGAATTCTATCTTCAAGGGGTGATTTGCCTGCATCTGAAAATGTATGGTCTTTGGCAGCAGAGGCAATTTCCCCATGGGCCAGGTATCCGATTCCGATTCGTAAGGGGTGTCGAAGCCGCCGCTTTGCAGCATTTGCGATACCGACGCCTCATGCTGCATCTGCACAATGTCGTGGCTGGCGTGTGCTGCAGCGGGTTTGTTCAGGCTGATTTGCTTGGTCATGGCCTCCAGTACGGTTGGCCAGAATTGCAAAGTGATGCGTCGGGTGAAGTGGACTTTGATCTCCTGTCTTTTTTTCTCGTTTTCTGCATCGATAAATGCAAATTTGATTAAAAGGCGATCCTGGTCTGTTTCGTAACTAATTTGTACTTGATGTAAATCCATGTTTGTTTTGATGTAACGCAAGTAAGGCTGGTTTGCTTTATTTGTATTCTTGTATTCAGCCTTGTCGCCCCAAATTTGGTAGGTAACTAATCATTCAGGAGAAACACATGCGTCTCGATAAATTAACTACAAAATTGCAGGAAGCATTGGCTGATGCGCAAAGTCAGGCAGTCGGCAATGATAACCAATACATAGAACCTGTGCACGTTTTGTCGGCATTGATTAATCAGGATGATGGCAGCAGCCGATCATTGCTGCAACGTGCTGGCGTCAACGTCGCCGCACTGAGCAAGGCCCTGGTCGGTGCGCAGGATCGCTTGCCTAAAGTGACCGGTACTGATGGTCAGGTACAGATAGGCCGCGAATTGACCGGTCTGCTCAATCTGGCAGACAAAGAATCGCAAAAGCGTGGCGACCAGTTTCTTGCCAGCGAAATGGTCTTGCTTGCCTTGTCCGAGGATAAGTCGGAAGCAGGTAAGCTGGCGCGAGAAAATGGATTAACGCGCAAAGCGCTGGAAGCCGCCATCGCCGCAGTGCGCGGCGGCGGTAATGTCGATTCGCAGGACGCGGAAGGTCAGCGCGAAGCGCTTAAAAAATACACTTTGGATCTGACCGAGCGCGCACGCCTCGGCAAGCTTGATCCGGTGATTGGACGTGACGATGAAATCCGCCGCGCAATCCAGATTTTGCAACGCCGCAGTAAAAATAATCCCGTGCTGATCGGTGAGCCTGGTGTCGGTAAAACTGCCATCGTAGAAGGTCTGGCGCAGCGCATTGTCAATGGTGAAGTGCCTGATAGCCTGAAATCAAAGCGCGTCTTGTCTCTGGATATGGCTGCTTTACTCGCCGGTGCAAAATATCGTGGCGAATTCGAAGAACGTCTGAAAGCAGTGCTGAAAGAAATTGCGATGGATGAAGGTCAGACCATCGTTTTCATCGACGAACTGCACACCATGGTCGGCGCTGGCAAGGCAGAAGGCGCAATGGATGCCGGCAATATGCTGAAACCGGCTTTGGCGCGCGGCGAGCTGCATTGCGTCGGGGCAACGACACTGGACGAATACCGCAAATACATCGAGAAAGATGCCGCGCTGGAACGTCGTTTCCAGAAAATCATTGTCGATGAACCGAGCGTCGAAGCAACGATCGCGATTTTGCGTGGCTTGCAGGAAAAATACGAAGTCCATCACGGCGTGGATATTACCGATCCGGCGATCGTGGCAGCGGCTGAATTGTCGCATCGCTATATCACCGATCGATTCCTGCCGGATAAAGCGATTGATCTGATCGATGAAGCTGCATCGAAAATCAAGATAGAAATCGATTCCAAGCCAGAAGTCATGGATAAGCTTGATCGTCGTCTGATTCAGTTGAAAATCGAGCGCGAAGCGGTCAAGCGCGAAAAAGATGAGGCTTCACATAAACGCCTTGGTTTGATTGAAGAAGAAATCGAAAAACTGTCGCGTGAGTACGCCGATCTGGAGGAAATCTGGAAAGCAGAAAAAGCGACCGTGCAGGGCAGCACGCACATCAAGGAAGAAATCGAAAAAATCCGC
>JAGWUK010000184.1 GCA_028868455.1 Burkholderiales bacterium
TTATGCTGGTGCCCCTTTGCATGCGCGCAATGGGCATGCGCTTGGCACTTTGTGCCTCATCGACAGCGAGCCAAGAGATTTGAGCGAAGCAGATCGCGCCGCCTTGCGCGATCTGGCCGATTGCGTAGAACGCGAATTTTTCCGCGAAGAACAACAAAGGCAGCATCATGCCTTGCTGGCGCTGACCGGCATTACCTCGTTCTCGCACCACGATCCGCACGCCGCCTTGCGACAGGCGCTGAACATGGCGTGTGATTATCTGGGCATGGGCAGCGCACAAATCGTCCGTATCCATAGCACTGTCAGTACAAGCGCTGAAAATCATGCCACTGGGAGCGCATCCGCCGACGTGCTGGTGTGCGCCAGCGCCAGTTTGTGCGATGCCGCTCTGATCTTGCGACTCCTCACCACAACAGATCCAACATCACCTGATCACCTCACCGCGATCAGCGATCTGCGCGCCAACAGCGCGTTTGCCGGACTACCTGAAGCGATGGATGCAGGCAGCCTGATCGGCCTGCGCATGTTGATCGGCATCCGGCACGACACCAGCCTGTGTTTTTACGATCCTGCGCCGCGCCCGTTTGCGTTTTCCGATGTTGAAAAAGAATTCGTCCGCCTGTTGGCAGACTGGGTCAGCGGCGTCATCAAGCGCCAGGAACTCGATCATCAACTACAGCGTCAGCGCATGCTCAGCGAATCGATTGCGGTGGCACAGAGTTTATTCATCCGCGAAACCGATCAGGCCAAGGGTTTTGAATCGCTGCTGACAGCGATCCTGAAACTGACCGATAGCAGCTGCGGCTTTTTGTGCGAAGTCAAAAATACGTTTTCTACTCATCCGGCGCTCAACAGCATGATGCTGGCGTGGAAAAATGAGGATGCCGACGATGTCAGCAATACGGAAAATGCAGACGCGGCGCTGAGTTACTTCAGCCTGATAGAAACGGCGCGCGATCAGGCCTGCCAGCAGCTCAGGGCGAACTACGGTGCAGCTTTGCAGACAGGGCAGGCAACGATCGACAATGCCGTCGGTGCGCAGACGCTGGATCAGATTTTCCCGGCCCATCTGGCGCCGCTGCAGAATTTTCTGTGCGTTCCCGTGCTTTACGACGATGCACTGATTGCCCTGGTTGGCATCGGCAATCGGGACCGCGGCTTTGACACGGCATTGATGGATTTTCTCCAACCGTTGTTCAGCACGCTGGGGCAACTGATCAGCGCGGCGCGCATGCAAAGGCAAAGAAGTGATACCGAACGCCAGCTCGCCAATGTCATCAAAGGCACCAATATCGGCACCTGGGAATGCAATGTCGTCACCGGAGAAACCGTCTATAACGAACGCTGGGCAGAAATGCTGGGCTACACCCTGGCTGAACTGCAACCCACCACCGTCGATACCTGGCTTAATTTGTGTCACCCCGAGGATTTAAAAATCACGGCCGCCATGGTCGAACAGCATTTCCGCGGTGAAATCGAATACTTCGATCTGAAAAGCCGCATGCGCCACAAGGACGGCCACTGGGTATGGATACATGATCGCGGCTGCGTGGTCAGCTGGAGCGCCGATGGCCAGCCGCTGATCATGTCCGGCAGCCACGCCGACATTACCGCCCAAATGGAAGCCGAAGCAGAGCTGGAACACGCGTATGAATTGCTGGAGCGCTCCAATGCCGCCGCCCGCATCGGCACCTGGGAACTGGACGTTGCCCCTTTAAAGCTGCACTGGAGCAGCGTCACCAAGCAAATCCACGAAGTCGGTCCCGACTTTGTCTGCACCGCCGAAGAAGCGCTGGCCTTTTACAAAGGCGCAGAAAGCCAGCAACTCATCCGCGACTTGTTCGTCAAAGCGGTGCGCGAAGGCACGCCGATCGACCGCGAGTTTTGCATCACGACCGCGCGCGGCCATGAGCGTTGGGTGCAGGTCACCGGGTTTCCGCAATATCATGACGGCGTCTGCACCCGCATCTACGGCACGTTTCAGGACATCAGCGAGAGAATGTCCGCCGAAGAAAGCCTGCGCGATCAGGCCGCTCACACCGGCGCGATTGTCGATAATGTGCTCGACGGTATCATCACTTTCGACGAAGACGAACACATCCTTAGCGCCAACCGCGCCGCCGCGCAGATTTTTGCGTATCCGGCAGCAGACATGCCGGGTATGAACATGCGTCAGCTGATCCCGGAAACACCGTCTGCCGCTGGCAACCCGGACGCCAGTCAGGCTGATATCCATCGCATCATCGGCATCGGTCGCGAAGTCGAGGCGCGCCGTCAGGACGGTGCGCTGTTTCCGCTGGATCTGTCGGTCTCGGCAGTGCGTCGTCAGGGGCGGCCCTTGTACATCGCCCTGATGCGCGACATCACAGAACGCAAACGCAATGAACAGATCAAGAACGAATTCATCTCGACGGTCAGTCACGAATTGCGCACGCCGCTGACCTCGATCTCCGGTGCGCTGGGACTATTATCTGGCGGCGTCTACGGTAACTATTCCGCCAACACCAAGCAGATGATCGATATCGCCAACAAGAATTGTCAGCGCCTGAGTTTTCTGATCAATGACTTGCTGGATATGGAAAAACTGTCGGCCGGGAAAATGGTGTTCCGCATGGAGCAATACCATCTCGGTGATTTGCTGAACACGGCGGTGGAAGCGAATCAGACTTTCGGTGCCCAGCGAAGTGTGACGCTGAACCTGTCAGCGCAACTGCCGGAAGCCAAAATCAATGTCGACAGTCAGCGCTTCATGCAGGTCTTGTCGAATCTGCTGTCAAACGCCATCAAATATTCACCGGAAAACGGCGTGGTAGACATTCTCGCCGAACGCAAAGGACATCGTGTAGAAATCAGCGTGATTGATCGCGGCAGCGGCATTCCGCCAGCGTTCCGCGACCGGATATTTCAAAAATTCGCGCAAGCCGACTCGTCCGACACGCGCCTGAACGGCGGTACCGGACTCGGTCTGGCCATCACGCGCGAACTCGTCGAACGCATGGGCGGCGCCATAGGCTTCGACTCCGCACCGGGGCAACTGACACGTTTTCATATCGAATTACCGGTGGTCGGCTGATGACAATGCGCAGAACGAACCTCAACTCTGCACAAGCGGCAATCTGTTCGTCGCTTTCAATTCGCGTAAGGAAATATTCGAGCGTATGCTCGACACACCGGGCAATTTTCTCAGCACCTTGTCCACGAAGCGACTGTAATCATCGAGATCTCTGGCGACAACCTGCAACAGGAAATCGGCTTCGCCGCTCGTGTTGTGACAGGTGAGCACGTTGGGACAGGTCTGAATGATTTTCTCGAATTCAGCAGTCACTTCTTCGCTATGCTGGTTGCAGACGATCTGCACAAATGCCATCACGCCGAGACCCAGCTTGCGACGGTTTAAAATCGCCTGATAGCCTTCGATGATTCCCAGTTCTTCCAGACGTTTCAGGCGTCGCCAGCATGGCGTTTCACTCAGCGCAAGTTGCTCCGCCAGTTTGGCGTTGGATAGTCGGCCATCGCGCTGAAGACGATCGAGAATTTCAGCATCCACTTTGTCTATGCCATTCATTCTGAAAAACTCTTTCGATGATGCTATCAGGAAAACTGGCACCCGAAAAACTGATTGGAAAAACGATCAATCTGGAACAATCGATCGATGCATTGATGAACATGGACAAGTTTGAAGTCGCCGGTGTGACCGTGGTGACCGAGTTTTAATTGGCACCTTGGGCGAATGCACGGCAGTTCAGCCCATTGCTATGGTCATCGCAATTTTTGCCGATGGCTGGCCTGATCTGCACGCGCTGATGCCGACGCTGAACACTCGGCTACGTAACGATGCTGCACCAAAGCCTAAGTTATTTCCTTAGGCGCAGCAAGTGCCATTGCTTCCCATGCGCGCCAGTCTATCTCGCGACCGGGAAAAGCGACTTGCGCAAACGGCCAGTCGGTCGCCATCCAGCTCTTGAGCGTGCTCAGCGTTTGCGCGGCATCGATGACGCGGTGCAAGGACGAGAGCCAGAAAAAAACCTGCGCCTGAAACCGCGATTTGCGTAAATCGCCTTCTATTCTGGATTTGATCGGTTTGATGTACACGCAGCCCAGATATGCCCCATTGCGCGGATCCAGCATCGCATAGGCAAACGCAATTCTTTGGAAAAATTCCTGCTCGTGGCGCGTCAGATCGCGCAGATTTTCTTCAAATGTGATCCCGGCCTCCGGCCAGTCATTGTCCGGCCCGAACACATGCCGAATTGCCGGCGCACTGCCACAAACTGCAGCGTAATCCGGTGCGGCATGTTGCGGCGACAAGACCTGCAATTGAAAATGATCGCAAGACCAGACGGAAGGCGGATCGAATGCATGCGGTATCAAGTTAAGCCCCGAAGATAATCATGCACGGGAATATACACGGATTATTTCGTCACAACCAGTTGCCGCATGGACGCCTGAAATCTATGCGGGCAAGCCAGTTTTATCCGGTATAACGCTGCAATCTTTGTTCCAGCGTTCCTGTGTGCAATTCAAAAAGATGTTTATCAAAATCGTAGAAATACAGCGAGCTGCCTTCGCCGTCGACGCGTGGCCGTGGTGGTTTGACATCGACGCCAAGCGCGCGCAATCGTAGCGCATAGTCTGGCAAATCGGCTTCACTGACTTTAAACGCGACATGCTGATAGCTGCGCTCCGCCGGTGGGTCGCCCTCCATCGCAGCGATCCAGACGCCACCGACCAGAAAAAACTTTTCGCGCGACAGTGAAAAATTTTTTAACTTGCTGTCGTAGACTTCCCGCCCGCCAAGCCCTTCGCAAATGAACCGCGCCATGCGATCAAGGTCGCGAACAAGAAAGGTGATGTGACTGATATGTTCGATAGACATATTTAATCCGCAGTTGTATTTGTTGTTGTATCCGCTGTTGTATTCACAATGCAATCCATTCAAGATCACATTCTGGCGACAACCATCGTCGCTGCCAGCAACATGCCGTGCAGGGATGCGGCGGCAATGGTTTGCTGTATTGCCTTGCCCAGTCGTCGCGGCGTGGCGGCCAGCTTTAGCAAGGTGTTGGCGGCGAGTAAAGAGAGCGGCGCAGGTGCCAGTGCCAGCAGCGACAGGGACGGCAAATCGCCATTGATCACGGCGGCGGTCAGCCAGCCGTACGCAGCTATTGCCACAATCAGATACAGCCAGCGTGCATGCTGGACACCCAGCCGCACGACCAGATGATGTTTGCCAGCGGCGCGGTCCGCTTTGCAATCCGGGAATTGATTGATGAACAGGATATTGGTCACCAGCAGCGCATAACTACTGACAGCAATGAGCGGCGCCATGGAAAAACCACCGCGCTGAACGAAGTCGCTGCCCACCGCGATCAGGGCAAATCCGGCCCAGACAGCGACCTCACCAAGCCCGCGACTATTCAGTTTTAACGGTGGCGCCGAATACGCCCAGCCAATCAGCAAGCCTGCTGCCCCGATCCAGATCAGGTTCGCCGCCGAGACCCACGTCAGCCACAGGCCCGCCACGATCACCAGCAACATCAGCGCAGTGCCATACAGCGCCGTCGCGCGCCGTGACAACACGCCATTCTGGATAAACCGGCTGCCACCGGTGAATGGAAAAACCCGATCCTGATTCGCCTCGTCCGTGCCGTTTAAGGCATCGTAATAATCGTTGAGTACATTAATACCGGCATGCGCCACCAGCGCAAACCAGCAAGTCACCAGCGCCGTCCCCGCGTGAACAGGCACGCCGTCTGCATAAGCCGTCGCCAGTCCGATGAGAACGGAAAACAGGGTGACGCTCAAAAACGCCGGTCGTGTCGCCAGCAGATAACGCAACAGCGGATTAGGGATTCCTTCTATGGTTGGTTCCAGCGCTGGCATGGCTCTCCTTTCGTGGTGAACATACGCAAAACCATTGCGGCGACCTGATGGTATCGCGCTGAACGATGTGTCCTGTCGTTATCGTCAAACCTTGCCATCATTTTTTGCGTCAGTCCCTGTGCGTTGATGTAGTGCTTGTCGTACGCATGCAGCAAGCGCTGCGCTGCCACGACATCCTTGCATTTTAATGGGATCGCACATCCGTCATTTGCGAAAAATAAAACCAATCAATTATTTCCGGCACAGCAGGCGATGCTTAGGTTTGCTTCATGGCGCATTAAATCAAGAGATATGTAGGGGGAGTATAAGCAAAATTCACCCCACTGTGCCCTACTCTTCTCGGCTTTTAAAAATACTAGAGTGGAGTATATGTCATTGCACCGGCCGGTTTCGGGCTAGTTAGGTATAGCAACGCAACAAAAAAATGCGTGTGGCGATGAAAAAAAAC
>JAGWUK010000185.1 GCA_028868455.1 Burkholderiales bacterium
ATGCAAAACATTTGCCTTCACAGCCATCCGATGTACTTTTTTTTGCCAATGCGGTGCGACGGGAATGTGGTCTGGATACACGCGAATCGCGGCAAAGACAGCAACTCAGGGATTTTGCAGAATTGCTGTTATCGAATTCCAACGTAGTACTTTCATGGCAGGGGCATATCGACGGAGAGCATAATCCGGTTAGCCCGTGGATTGCCCAGTTGAATTTGACGCTGGAACGCACCACGCAAACGCAACTGAACGAAACACGCACGGATATTGGCTTGCAGAGTTTAAACGTGGTCCATGTGTCGCAACCCTGCCCAGTTGCGCCAAGCTTGTTGCCAAAAACTTTGTCGGCCAGCGCCCACAACAGTCTGGTGGTCTGTCCTTACCAATTTTTCGCGGGCCGCATGCTCGGCCTCAGCGCCATGGACGAACTGTCCGATATGCCGGAAAAAAGAGATTATGGCGACTGGCTACACGCAATTTTGAAGCAGTTCCATGATCGATTGTCGCTGGATATTGGTGCGGATAAAGAGCAATTGCTACGTCAAACGTCATCAGAGTTTTTTGAAAATATTTTGCAAGACAGCCCTGCAGCACTGGCTTACAAAGTTCGTTGGGACAAGGTGATTCCAGCTTATATCGCATGGTTGAATCAACATGAGCAGGAAGGCTGGAAATTTGCAATCGGTGAAGTCTGGTGTGAAAAACCTTTGTTTTGGGACGGAGGCGAAATTCTGTTGCGCGGTCGTATCGACAGAATGGATGTCAATGCAAACAATGCATATGCAGTCCTGGACTATAAAACCAAAACGGTGACAGATTTGCGCAAGCGGCTCAGTATTGGGGAGGATCATCAATTGCCTTTTTATGGGCTCCTGTCAGAACAAGCCGTAGAAAGTGCCAGTTATGTGGCACTGGAGTTAGCGCAAGGTAAGGCAGGCGAGGTTGTTGCGAGCGATTTTACTGAGTGGACGGAGGCATTGGCGCAATCGATCAAGGAGAGTATGCAGGCCATACAAGGCGGTGCCGCATTGCCGGCGCAGGGTGTGGAGACAGCTTGTCAATATTGCGACATGCGCGGTTTGTGCCGGAAAGGAGCATGGTAATGGATTATCCTGCTGCGCCATCACCTTCCTTGATCCACGCGTATGAAATCGACGGCACGGCTATCAGCGCCGAGCAATTTACTGCTCAAGCCTGTCATCCGCATAATAGCGTCGTTGTAGAAGCATGTGCCGGTAGCGGAAAAACATGGCTATTAGTCGCACGCATGTTGCGTTTGCTATTAGCTGGAGCTGAACCTGCTGAATTGCTGGCGATTACTTTTACCCGAAAAGCAGCGCAAGAAATGCGCGAACGACTGATGGATTTGTTGCATGAGCTGGCAGTTGCGGACAATGCAAAAATTGGCCAGCTGCTTATCGAACGCGGCGTAAGTGAAACCGATGTAGCTTCTTTATTGCCAGTCGCCCGAAGTTTGTTTGAAAAAGTATTATCGAGTCCACAGGCTTTGGCGATGGATACTTTTCATAGCTGGTTTGGTCGATTACTGCAATTGGCACCGCTTGCTTCCGGCGTTCCGCATGGATTCACTTTGGTGGAAACAAGCGCAGACTTGCAGCGCGAAGCGTATGGCCAGATGATGCAAATGCTTGCGCAACCTGAACACGCAGAAGTTAAAGAAGCTTTGCTTTTTCTGTATCAGGAAATTGGCGATTTCAATACTCGGATCATGCTGGATGCATTTTTGGATAAACGCGCAGAATGGTGGGCTTCGACGCAATCTGAAGACGATTCTCCCCTGGCATGGCTGCAAGATTTATGCGGAAGCGATGCATTCGAGGATCCCCGTTTGTCAGTCTGGAGCGATGCCGCCCTTTACGAGCGCATCAGTATGCTTGCGCGCATATTGGGGCAGGGATCGAAAGCCAATCAAGGGAATGCGGTCAAGATAGAACAAGGTTTGTCAGGTGAAGCTTCGCTGGAAAATTTCGATGTCTTGTGCGACGGGTTTTTAAATGGTACCGGGAATCCTCGTTCGCACAATACCAAAATTAAAGCCTTGGTTACTTCCATTGAAAAGCATCTTGGTATTGATCAGATCGCTGCGTTTGAAGATGAGTGCCAGGCTATTGCTGAGACGCTGATCTTGTTGCAGCGTCGCAGCAGCGAGCGAATGGTCTTGCAAACGAATAAGGCACTGTTTGCTGTCGGTGCTGCCTATCTCAATTGCTATCAGTCCATCAAGTCGGACCAGCGTGTATTCGATTTCGCAGACTTGGAATGGCAAGCCTATCGATTATTGGCAAACGAAGAATTCGCAGCATATTTGCATAGTCGCTTGGATGCGCGATACAAGCATATTTTGCTTGATGAATTTCAGGACACCAATCCTTTGCAATGGAGCATAGTGCAGGCATGGCTGGACGCGTACGGTGACGATAGTTCTCAGCCCAGCGTGTTTATCGTTGGTGATCCTAAACAGTCCATTTACCGCTTTCGTCGGGCTGAGCCGCGTGTGTTTGCGATAGCACGCCAAGTGATGGCAGAACGTGGCGCAAAAATTTTGCGGACGAATCAGACACGTAGAAATGCACCGTCCGTGGTTGATGTGCTGAATCTATGCATGGCGGACAATCCTATTTATGCCGCACAGACAACAGCGTCTTCTCTTGATGGCGACGTCTGGCGCTTACCGTTGATTTCAGGTCAGGATGTCGAAGAGGAAAAATCGTCTGCTAAAGATCGCTTTCCACTGCGCGATCCTTTATCAACACCACTAGAAGAAGCAGAAAATCAACAGCGATTTGCTGAAGGTCAGGCAGTTGCTGCTGCCCTGATGGAGGTGCGTGCGCAGAGCGATGCATCGACCTTTCGCTGGTCTGACGTCATGTTGTTGGTGAAACGCCGGACACATCTTTCTGCTTATGAAAAAGCATTGCGTGAAGCGGGAATTCCTTTTGTTTCCAGTCGACGCGGAGGATTGTTGGATGCCCTGGAAGTCCTTGATCTGATTGCCTTGTTGAATTTCCTGATTACACCTGGCGATGATCGCGCGCTGGCGCATGTATTGAAATCGCCATTGTTTGGCGCGTCAGATGACGATTTGATTTCCATGGCGCAGTGCTCCGAACCTTCATGGTGGAAGCGACTGGCAACTTTGGCGGGAAAAGACATGAATTCATGTCTGGCACGAGGGTTTCATTTGCTGACAAACTGGATGTCGGCTGCGCATGATTTGCCTGTACATGATTTGCTTGATCGTATTTTGCACGAGGGTGCGGTCTTGCAGCGCTACGCACAATTTGCGTCTGCACCTCAGCGTGCGCAGGTGATAGGCAATATCACTACATTTACAGAGTTGGCATTGAATATGGATGCGGGACGCTATCCCAGCCTGCCGAAATTTATCGCTGCATTGAGTTCATTGCAACGTGCTGGTGACAATGACGCACCGGATGAGTCCGCGGTCGATAGTGCTGCTGACGCCTTACGAATCCTGACAATTCATAGCGCCAAAGGGTTGGAAGCCAAGATAGTCGTGATATTAGATGCAAATCACAGCGAATCTGTTAAAGACCGGGTGGGCATCCTTTGCCAATGGCCATTGAAAAAAAATGAGCCGCGCCATTTCTCCGCATTTGGGAAAAAAGATCAGCGAGGCGCTGCACGCGATCATTTGTTTGCGCAGGAAGAGGCGCAAGCCGAGCAAGAAAACTGGAATCTGTTGTATGTCGCCGTGACCAGAGCCAAACAATTGCTGATCGTGAGCGGCGTCGCGAGCGGAAAAAAATTGGCCGGGCCAAGTTGGTACGAGCGGCTGGCAATGGTCACTGAAAAACAAGTTGAACAGAGCGGGTTGAAAGATGCGGCCCATCAGGATCGTGAGTTCAGTCTTGAAATATTTCAGCCTCCATCGCTTGTCCCTGAACAGGAAGAGGCTCTTGCAGCGACAGAAGAACAAGCAGAAGGAATTGCATTACATGCGCTGCTGGAGCGTCTTAGTTATAGTCGGGTTTGGCCATATGTACTTCCAGAACCAGAAGTGATTGCTGCCTGGTTGCCTTGTTCGTCAGCAATCGCACATCGCATTCGCAAGCAAGCAGAAAATATATTAAGCAATCCAGTGCTGGATAGGTTTTTTAATTCAGCACATCATATATCTGCACACAATGAAATGGAGGTCTGGTTTGAGCGGCAGCTTTTGCGGCTTGACCGGGTTGTTGTTTTTCAGGACGAAGTCTGGGTGCTTGACTATAAACGGCAGTTATTACCTGATCAGCGCTCGGGATACTTTATTCAATTGAGCCAATATGTGGCAGCGTTGCAAGCGATGTTTAATGCGAAAACGGTACATGGCGCACTGATATTGAGCGATGGCGGCCTGGTAGAACTGCTGTGAACAAAAAAATCCTCGTATAATAAACGGCCAGGTTTATTGAACCTCACTATATAGATATGATGATTTCCGATTTCGAACTACTCTCCGAAAAAGTAGCAATGTTGGCTGAGCTGACTCACACATTGCGTAGCGAAAATGCCAGCTTGCGTAACGATGTTGCGTTGCTTGCTACGCAAAAAGCAGAGATGCAGCAACGCATGCAGCAGGCGAGCGATCGGGTTTCTGCATTGCTGGCGCTGTTGCCGGCTGAGGTTGTCAATGACGAGGAAGCGGCATGAGCGACAGTAAAACAATACAAGTGGATGTCACGATTATGGGGCAAGTCTATAAACTTGCCTGCAAGGAAGGTGAAGACAAGGCTCTACGTGCAGCTGCTAGTTATCTCGATCATAAAATGTGTACGATCAGAGACGTTGCCAAAGTCAAAGGCAATGACAGAATCGCTGTCATGGCAGCGCTAGGGATGACGGTAGAATTACTGGCGACCAAATCGCCGGAAGGACCGTTGGCAGGGCTATCGCTGGCAGAGGTCAAACAAAAAATACAAAGCATGAACGAAACTTTGGATCGTGCGTTAACACCACAAGAAAATCTATTTTGATTTTGAACCTTATTATTTTTTTTTATCAAAATAGATGTTGTGTAAGTCGTCTTTAGGAGTACACTTTAGTTCCCTGCCGTGTTCGCCAGTGCCATATATTCCTTGAACCATTTATGTGCATAGGCTGTAGAATATTGTTCGATAGGTGTGAGCGTCGCTAGTCCGATGAACCCGAAATTGAACTGACTGTGGCCAACTTGAACCGCCTAGGTTCAGGATGCCGGCATAGCGGCATCGGTGGGGACTTATTTCAGAACGGCTGTCATTGGATGACAGCCGTTTTTTATTGTCAGTGCACAGATGTGCGACAATTTCTTTTTTACTTTTCCGATTCCAATCTATGGCGTACTGGTTAATGAAATCTGAGCCGGACGAAGTCAGCATTGACGATGCGCTGGCTCAGCAAAGCGTTGCCTGGTTCGGTGTGCGTAACTATCAGGCACGTAATTTTATGCGCGATGCAATGCGTGTTGGTGATGGCGTACTGTTCTATCACTCTAGTTGCGCTGAGCCGGGAATTGCCGGGCTGGCAGAAGTGGTTAGCGGCGCCTATCCCGATCCAACGCAATTTGATATGACGAGCAAATATTTTGATCCGAAAGCCAATCGGGAAAATCCGCGCTGGATCATGGTCGATGTCAAAGCGAAAAAAAAGACGCGTCTGCTGAGCCTTTCTGAGTTGCGCGCCTGCAAGGCGCTGTCTACGATGCTGGTACTGCAAAAGGGTAGTCGCTTATCGATAACGCCAGTCAGTGAAATGGAATGGACGACGATACTCACTTTACTCAATAGCTAACATCTTATGGCTGACCCAATGACATTTGCACTTCATGAACCCTTTGCTGCGGCTAAATTTATTAAAGAAATCGGTCGCGGCAAGGACGGGGCGCGCAGCATGTCACGCACCGATGCGGCAACGTTGTATGGTGCGATGCTGGACGGGCGTGTTCCTGACCTGGAGCTGGGCGCCATCTTGTTATCTATGCGAATCAAAGGAGAATCGATTGAAGAAATTGCCGGTTTTTTAGATGCGGCAAGCGTGCATATGCTGCGCTTGCCGTGCAATATGCTTCATCGCTTTGCCCCCGTTGTGATTCCCAGCTATAACGGTGCGCGAAAGAAAGCGAACTTGACGCCTCTTCTGGCATTGTTGTTGGCAAAACGCGGTGTACCGGTTTTAGTTCATGGAGTCATGCATGATGTTGGCCGTGTCAGCACAGCCGAAATTTTTGAAGCAATGCAACTCCCGTTTGCCCAAAATGCAGAACAGGTTTTGCAGAATATGAACCAGCATTTGCCGGCATTTATGCCGATTGATGTCTTGTCTC
>JAGWUK010000186.1 GCA_028868455.1 Burkholderiales bacterium
TTGACCGGACATCAGATTGAAATAAGTAGTCTTGCCTGCCCCGTTAGGCCCGACGATGACAGTCAGCGTACCAGGATAAAAATCCGCCGTGACCTGATTGACGGCCACATGGCCGCCAAATCGAATACTGAGATCACGGGTTGAAAGCGATGGGCGATTCACGGAAGGTTCGCGTGGCATATCAACGCTTGTTCCTGATCGGCACCGGAAGCTCGCTGGCCGGGATTTCACGCACGAGATCAAGCAAGTCCCACTCATTTTTCTGATCTTTTTTGATGCGGAAATGGTACATGACCTGCATCGCCTGATGATCTTCCTTGCGGAAATTCATCTTGCCTTTTGGCGTGTCAAATTCCATGCCCTCCATGGCGCTGATCAGTTTTTCGGTATCGGTGGATTTGGCTTTATTAATCGCCGTTACAACGGCACTGGCTGCGGCAAATCCGCCTGCGGTGAAAAAATCCGGTGGTGCTTTAAAACGTTTTGTATGTTCGGCTACCAGCCAGTCGTTCATAGGATTTTTTGGAAACGCATAGTAGTAATAAATTGCGCCTTCTGTGCCGACATAGGATTTCCATGTTTTGAGTACCGGCAAAATATTGCCGCCAGGTGCCAGTGAAATACCGTAGCGTTCTGGCTTCATATCAGCCAATTTACTCATAGGATTGGCGCCGGCCCAGATAATGGCCAATACGCGCGGCTCTGGCTTGTTTTTCAGCGCGTCGAATAAGCGCTGTGCCGCAGCAGTGAAGTCGGTCGTGTTTTGTGGTGCATATTCTTCATGCACCACTTTTGCCTTGCTGCCAACCGCCGTCAGGGCTTCGCGTGCTGCTTTCACGCCATCGTGTCCAAAGGCGTAGTCCTGCGCCAGAAATGCGACACTGCCACCGGATTTCAACAAACCTGCTGCTGCCAATCCATCCTGGATGGAATTACGGCTGGTGCGGAAAATATAGCGATTCCATTTTTCACCAGTAATCGCGTCGGCCACGGCGGGCTCTACGATCAGCACTTTCTTATATTCCTGTGCGACCGGCAACATGGCAATGGCAGAGCCGGACGAGGTCGTTCCAACGGCGATATCGACGTGGTCATCGCCATAAGCTTCCGCCAGCAAGGTACGCCCCATATCAGGCTTGCTCTGATCGTCCTTGACCAGCACTTTGATCTTGCGGCCATTCAATTCCATCTTGCCGCCAGTCAGATATTCCAGCCCCAGCATGAAGCCGGTTTCGGTTTCCTTGGCATAAGCTTCCAATGCGCCGGTTTTTCCGGCGATCAGTGCAATTTTCAAGTCCTCGGCAACCGCCGCACCTGATGTCCACATCGCGCTGACAGCAAGCGCCAGCGCACCGGCTTTGATGAAGGTTTTTCGTTTCATTTTGTCTCCTGCTTAATGAATGAAGCTGACGCAAAACTGTTCCAACGAACCACGGCAACGGTGGTAATACACATCGTACTACCAGACGTTCAATTCCCGACGGAGCGATTTTGCGCAAGTTCTCTTGTTATAAGTCGTTTTTCCCTGCAATTGTGAGCATACTTCAATCCACGCCTTCCAAAAACCGTCTGATTGCATCAGCCGCTTCCGGTTCCGTCAGCATCGGCGCATGTCCGACCTGCGGCACTTCAACATACTGCATATCTGGAGCAACCGTGCGCATATATTCGGCCTGCTCTGACTCAATCAGATCTGACAGGACGCCGCGTACCAGCAAGGTAGGTCGTTTGCGGGCGAGCCGGCGAAAGGCCAGTTTCAACATCCATGAGCTTGCTCTCAATTGTCCGTTCTGCAGTGGCAGCGCAATATCCGGGTCGTATTTCAACACCAGTTGCCCCTGAGCATTTTCGGTGAAAGCGCGGCGCGCCCATTTATCCCACTCTTCCTTGCTATTGGCAGGAAATGCTGTGAGATTGATTTGGCGGATGTAATCGACCGCCTCATCCCATGTCGCCAGTGCATGTCCCTTGCCAGCATACACGGCGATCCGGTTCAATCCCTTTTGCGAAATCACCGGGCCGACATCATTGAGTACAGCAGCAACAATCAGATTCCGATGCCGTAATGCAAGCGTCATCGTAATGATGCCGCCCAGCGACGTACCGATGAGAACCGCGCGGCCTATGCCCAGGTCTTTCGCAAGTTTGGCGATATCGCCTGCATAAACGAGCGGGTTATAGTGACTGGGATCAGGATCGTGAGCAGACTTCCCACGGCCACGTAAATCGACGGCGATCACACGACGTCCCTGCGCTGCTATCCATGGCGCCAGTTCGTCAAAATCGCCCGAATTGCGGGTCAGCCCATGTATGCAAATCACCGGGCAACGCGCGGGGCCGCTGGCAGATGGATAATCTCTGGCATAGAGTTGCAATCCGTCCGCACTGGTAAAGCTGATCTCATTGAATGTGGTCACTATAGCGACATCCTGGTCAGGTTAAAAAATCACGTCATGCAACGTGTCGAAAACCGGTGTTGCTTCGGCATGTCGACTGCGTTGAACAACGTGGCAGTATTCAAAATTTATATTCCACGGTAGCCGACACCGTGCGTGGGTTACCATAAAATGCCGTCGTCGTTCCTTCAAACCCAAGTGTAGGGAACAAGTAACCGGCCACTTTATAGTGGGTATTGCTCAGATTCTTTCCATGCAGCCCTGCGCGCAGACGACGATCGGAACTGGTCCAGACCAGACTGGCATCGAACAAGGTGTACGCAGACTGATCAAGCAAATCGTTCGGCGTCTCAAACTGGTGGGTATCGCTGCGGTAGGAGGCGCTGCCAATCAGCGACATCGTGCCGGCGCGTCCGCTAATCGCCATCGGCCAGTCATAGCTGGCGGTCAGATTGGCTGAGTGTTTCGGCGTATTCTGAAAAACCTTTTGGCTGGAGACATCGATACCGCCGACCAGAAATTTCGTGTATTTGGCATCGATATAGCTGTACATCCCTGACAGGCGAAAAGCATCGGTAATCTTCGCCATGGCTTCCAGTTCCAAACCGGAAATTTTTGCTTTACCAGCATTGGTCGTGACACCTGCAAAATTATCGTCTTTGCCATCACCGTTCGTATCGACAGCGACCGAACCAGGAATTTGCACATCCTTGTAATTGCTGAAAAACAGCGCAGCATTGGTCATCACGCGCCCCTTGTCGAACTGAGATTTCAGTCCAAATTCCAGGGTTTCGATAGTTTCAGGCTGATAACCCGCCTTCGCCTGCGCCAGACTGATTTTGGTGCCGACGACATTCAGGCGCGGATCAAAACCACCACCCTTGAATCCCTGCGACCAGGAGGCATAGACGTTGTTGTTGGCATTGGCCTTCCAGTTAATCGACAGACGTGGTGTGAATTTGGTATCGGTGCGATCCAGATCGCTGGAAGTCAGGTTCGTGTCCGTGCGGAACAGCACGGCACCAGGATTGCCCAGCTGGGGTGATCCTTTTGTCCCCAGATATAACTGGCGCAGAATCGTCGCCTGACGACGATCCGAGGTGTAACGTCCCCCGGCAGAAATACTGATGTCATTGCTCAGATTCATACTGCCGTCAGCAAAAACCGCCCACGCTTTAGTGCTGACATCACCCATCGTAAATACCGACAGCGGGACAGCTCCGGCGAGTAAAGTATCGAATTTGTCGTAGGCATCGGCGTCGATGTAATACACTCCGGCGACGCCCTGTATTTTTTTGCCGGTATAGGTCAGTTGCAATTCCTGACTGAACTGACGGTTTTTATACACCGCCGGTGCCTCCAGATCTACTACTGGTAATGAGTCAAAATCGATAGGCGCATACGACGTATCCTGACGCGAAGCGGTAATCGATTTCAGTGTCAGTTCATTATTCAACTGGTACTCAATCAATGCGGAACCGCCGTGCTGTTTGACCTGCTGCTCATGTCCTAATACGGTGGTCAGGTTCGCGCGGGTATCGTAGACGTTATCCAGTATCGGTGCCTTGCTGGCGTTCGAGACCGTCAAGCGGTAGCCGTTTTTTGGGCTGGAATTATCTTCAGTGATATCGGCGGCAAGCCGGATAAACAAGTCGGAAGTCGGGGTAAATTCTGCCGTCAGGCGAGCTGCGGAAACGTCTTTGTCATAATTATCCGCGCCGGTCACGAGATTTTTACCAAACCCATTGCGCTTGAATTTTGCCAGCGTGGCTCCAACGCGTACCGTATCCGAAATCGGCGTACTGCCGGTCACAACGGCGTCGGTTTGTCCATAGGTACCGATCGTCGCTTTCAGACGCAGATCGCGTTCAGGGCCGAGTTTGCGCGTCACATATTTGACCGCGCCGCCGATCGTGTTACGGCCATATAGTGTGCCTTGCGGACCGCGCAGCACTTCGATGCGCTCGACATCATAGATGTCGGCAACAGCACCTTGCGGACGCGCCAGATAGACGTCGTCGATGTAGATGCCGACACCCGCTTCAAATCCGGCCAACGGATCTTGCTGCCCCACGCCGCGAATAAACGCGGTCAAAGTTGAATTGGTTGCACGCGATGCTTTCATCGTGGTATTTGGCAAAGACTGCACAAGGCCGACGATATCGGGTACCGCCGTTTTAGACAATTGATCGGCAGAGAAAGCCGTGACAGATACAGGGACATCTTGCAGAGACTCTTCGCGACGACGCGCCGTTACCACGACTGTATTGGTATCGTCACTGCTGGCGACATCCTTATCCGTCGCTGTTTGTGCATTCGCCAAACCGAGAGAACTCCCCGATAAAGCGATCAGTGCAGCAGCGTACCGGCGCAACAATTTCTGCTTTCTCTTGCTATGACTCATCTCTGTCTCCTGTTTTTTTTAATTGAATGCGATGAACATCGCACGGAGCGCAGTGTGCGCCAATTCAAACTTGCCTGAAAGACCAGCAAATGCGCACCCTTTGTGCATAAATGCACATGCGCCGCAAACCCTTATGGAACAATGATTGCTGCAATGCAGCAGTGTTTTTACCAGAAACCAACAGAGAAAATTACTTTGATGATTTATCTTCGGTCTGACTAAAAACAAGGAACATTTTTCAAATATTTTATTTCTCTGAATGAAATCAACGTCTTGCTCTACGTAATGCGCGTACGCGCTAACGATGTCCGCTGAGTACGCGGGTATTGCCGCACCAGCCAGCGTCTTCCCGCATCCGTCGTAGGATCAGATGAAAAAATCGCAGCGTATGCACATGCGCTGCGAAGTGCGTTGTCAGACCAATGTGCTTTGATGCACAATAGAACGATGAACAACATGCCCGAATGGACCGATCTTCGCTACTTCCTCGAACTGGCACGCGTAGGTACGCTGTCGGGTGCTTCGCGCCGGCTCGGCGTCGAACACACCACGGTTGCACGCCGTATAGACCGGCTCGAAACGCAGCTTGGCGCGGCTTTATTTGATCGTAGCCGCGAGGGTTATGAGCTGACAGAGATGGGGCAAACCTTGTTACCTCATGCCGAAACAATGGAAAGTGCCGCATTGATGGCCACCGACCAGCTCGGCAGCAGCAGCATCACAGCACATGGTGTGGTCAGACTGGGCGTCCCGGAAATGTTTGGCACACTGGTCATCGCGCCATTATTGGTAAGCCTGTTGCAAAATCACCCCGATTTGAGTATCGATTTGCTGGTGCAACCGCGGTTTGCCAATCTTGCCAACCGCGAAGCAGATCTTGGCGTCATGCTTGATCCGCCCAATACGGGACGATATGTTTTTACACGCTTAGCCACATTTCGCCTGAATTTATACGCGTCGCCTGATTATCTGGCGCGCCATCCGCCCATCGTCAGCAATGCTGATCTGGCCAGGCATGATTTCGTTGACTATGTTCAGGACAGGCTGGCGAGCAGCGAATTGAATTTTCTCGATAAACTCGGATTCACACCTCGTCGCCGGATGTGTAGTACCGGCATGATGGCGCAGTGCCAGGCTGCTGCTGCCGGCCTGGGACTGATTATGGCACCGCCTTATGCGATTCCTGCGGACGGCAGTCTGGTCCCGGTATTAAGAGAAAGTTTTTATACAGAAAGATCGTATTGGTTGGCCGCGCCGACCGATCTATACCGTTTGCAAAGAGTACGCATTGTCTGGAACCTGTTACGCGAATTTTCGGAACAAAATCCGTCTTTATTCGTCCACCCTGATGACCGGCAAACCGATAATTAATTTCACTATTCCATAAAATGGGTATATCAATAAAAAAAAGGAAGCAATACGCTTCCTTTTTTTCGTCTGACCGCCAGCAGCTCAACTGCGGGCTGGCAATAATGTTCCGACGACTTCACCAAAACCTATGCGAGGATACCCTTCTTT
>JAGWUK010000187.1 GCA_028868455.1 Burkholderiales bacterium
GGCAGCCGCGATGTTTTGCTCCAGATAGGTACGCCGCTTGGTGCCGGGGATTGCCACCACGTCGTCGCCCTGATGCATGACCCAGGCCAGCGCAATCTGACTGGGACTGAGCTGGCGTGCCTGCGCCATGTCTTGCACGACACGTGCGACTTGCAAATTGCGGTCGAAATTCTCACCTTGCAGACGTGGATCCAGATGCCGGAAATCGCTGGGCGGATAGTCTTCTGCGCGGCGTGCGCTGCCGCTCAGAAAGCCGCGTCCCAAAGGCGCGAACGGCACCAGGCCGATACCCAGTTCGCGCAACAACGGCAGGATTTCCTGATCCAGATTTCTTTCCCACAGCGAATATTCGCTTTGCACCGCGCTGATAGGATGCACTGCATGCGCTTTGCGGAGATTGTCGGCGCCGACTTCCGACAAGCCGAGAAAGCGCACTTTGCCTTCCTGTACCAGATCGGCCATCACACCGACCACGTCTTCGATCGGCACTTGCGGATCGACGCGATGCTGGTACAAGAGATCAATGTAATCGGTGCGCAGCCGGCGCAAGGAGCCCTCGACGGCGCGTCGTATATGCGCCGGATCGCTGTTGACGCCGATGGTTTCTCCCTGTTCGTTAATACGGAAACCGAACTTGGTGGCCAGCACGATCTGGTCGCGTCGGCCATGCAGGGTGCGCGCCAGCAATTCTTCATTGCGGTAAGGGCCGTATTGTTCTGCCGTGTCAAAAAAATTGATGCCCAGTTCCATCGCGCGATGCAAAGTCGCGATGGCTTCCTGCTCATCCACGCTGCCATAGGCATCGTCGCTCATGCCCATGCAGCCAAGTCCCAGTGCTGAAACGCGCAGACCGCTACGCCCCAGTGATCGTTGTGCCATTGCTTGTTGTTGCATCTTTGTTGTCCTTGTCAAATGATGTTTGCCCGGAGGGAGAAATGTCGATGCAATGAGTATCGCGCTCCTATAAAAAAATCACAATCACCGTAAAATGCAAAGGATTATTGATTTCAACGCAATAATGAAATGATGCAAAATAAGACCCGACAAGGCGGTGGTGCAATGGCAATGGTGATGGACGGCGCAATCTGAAGCTGCGTTGTCGTGCCATTTGAACGGAACAATGTCTGGCACTTCTTTGCCACACGCAACGTGGCACCGAGATACCGGAAGACAGGGAGATGGCGTGGAATTGTTAAGAGAAATGGCGATCTTTGTGCAGGTGGTCGATAGCGGCGGTTTTTCAGCAGCGGCGCGGCAGCTGGAGTTGACGACATCGGCGGTCAGTCGCCATGTTGCGCGTCTGGAGGCGTATATGGGCGGTCGTTTGCTCCAGCGCACCACACGTTCGCTGGCACTGACCGAGTTGGGGCAACAAGTGCATGAAGGCTGCAGCCGCATGCTCAGCACGGCGCGCGAAATTCATGCGCTGGCCGGGAGTTACAGCGCGCGGCCAAATGGCGTGATCCGTGTCACCGCGCCGGTGGTGTTCGGGCAAGTCTGGCTGGCGCCAAAATTACCGGGATTTTTGGCGCGCTATCCGGAGGTCGATGTGCAATTGACGCTGGTTGACCGCACCGTTGATCTGATCGACGAAGGTGTCGATCTGGCGATACGCATCGCGCGCGAACTGGCGCCGGGGCTGGCGGCCAGACCCTTGTGCCCATTGCGGTATGTGCTGGTGGCCTCGCCCGACTATCTGGCAAAGCGCGGCATGCCCGCAACGCCACAAGAGCTGCCGCAGCATCAGTGCATATATCTCGGTTATGCCCGTTTTCGTGAAAACTGGACTTTGGAAAAAGGCACGCAAACCGCCAGCGTGCGCGTGCCGACGCGCTTTACCGTGAATAACAGCGCCGCGATTCTGGCTGCCGTAGAAGCCGGTGGCGGCATCGGCCTGATTCCGGATTTCGCCGCGCTTGCTCCGCTCGAAGCGCAGCGTGTGCAACAGGTTTTGCCTGACTGGGAATTCAAGGAACCTTATACTGGTTCGGTCCATGCCGTGTATTTACCGGGTAAATATCTGGCCTTGAAAATCCGCGCCCTGATCGATTATCTGGTCGAGGTGCAAGCGGCACAGACAGCGGACGCAACGCCCGCCGGATAAGACCCGCGCAACGCCGGGCGTGACTGACCGGCTTCAGCGTGCGCTGGCTTTGGCGACGCTGCGCGCTTTCCAGTCATCGCTGCTCATCGTGTAGGTGGCCGTATCCTGGTCGTACCAGCGCTGCACGCCGCGGAATTGCATACCCAATTTTTGCATGACATGCGCCGAAGCCGCATTCTCCGGATGACAGACCGCCCATAACTGATCGGCATGCAGGTGATCGAAAGCAAAGGCCGCCATCACTTCTGCCGCTTCCGAGGCAAATCCCTGACGCCATTTATCCTGGCGCAGACGCCAGCCGATTTCTAGCGGATTGGCCGGATCACGTCCCAGGTACTGGATGCACCCGGCACCGATGAGTTGATTGCTTTCGCGTTCAAAAAAACTCCACCACGAAAATCCATATTCCAGCCAGCGTGCCTTGACGCGCTCTATCATGGCCTGCGTATCTTCGCGCGTATCCGCTTTGCCGGTGATATAGCGCATCACAGCCGGGTCGCTATTCATTGCAAATAAACCTTCGAAATGCGCGTCAGTTATTGGTTCCAGCCGCAGGCGCTTGGTGGTGAGTATGGTCATAGGCTTGCTTTCGTTTTGGTGGTGGAGATGCGTAAATTTACGCTGATAGCATTCTCGTTTTTGGCATGGCAAGATGTGCGCCGATCTTTTTTTTGAGGAAATCCAGATGAGTACAGACAGTCTGACGGCGTAAAAGTTGCAGACGTATGGTGAGCAATTTTTCGCCCAGATTCATCGTTGCATCACAAGAAAACGGCGCAATACCGCGCCTGTCAGATACCGATCTGCATGCAATAATGCGGGATCATTTTTGTGAGGCGTATAGCGTGAGTAACCTGCAATTGTTGAATTATATGCGGTGCCTGATTATGGCGATGCGGCGCGGTATCCATTTGAGCGCTGTTGTTTCTGTCGCCTTCTTTTTGGCGTCGGCAGCGCAGGCGCAGACCGTGGCGCTGACATTTGACGACGGCCCGAAAATTGCCGAAACGCCGCTGATGTCACCGCAGCAGCGTAATCAGGCCTTGTTGGATACGCTGGCGAGACACGGGGTTAAAGCCGCTTTGTTCGTGACGGCAGGCAATGGCGCAAATCAGCCGCAAGGCTATGCGCTGGCGCAAGCCTGGGGACTCGCCGGACATGCTATCGGCAACCATACGATGACGCATCCGAGTCTGCACAGCGCAAGCATGAGTCTGGCGAACTATGAGCAAGAAATGCTGGATTGCGATCAGATCATCAAAAGTTTGCCCGGCTATCAAAAATGGTTTCGCTACACGTATCTGCGTGAAGGCAATACGCCGGAAAAGCGCGATGGCATGCGCGCATTCTTAAAGCAGCATGCTTATCGCAATGCCTATGTCAGCCTGGATACCAGCGACTGGCGCTTTGACGCCAAATTGATCGACGTGCTCAGGCACGATCCGGAGGCTGATCTGAGCGCCATCAAGCGGGTGTATCTGGCGCATATTCGCCAGCGCGCACTGGCATACCGGGCCTTGTCGCAACAATTGCAGGGACGCGATATTCCCCAGGTCATGCTGTTGCACCACAATCTGATCAATGCTCTGTGGCTGGACGACGTGCTGCGTCAGTTCGAGGACATGGGCTGGCATTTCGTCACGCCCGCAGCGGCTTTCGCCGACCCCGTATATCAGCTCGCCCCGGATTCTCCGGCGCATGGACAAAGTCTGTTGTTATCAATGGCGCTGTCGCTGGGCCTGGGCAAGTTCGATGGCTGGAATCGTCTGGTGGACGATGGCGATGCCGACATGGCGCAACTCAGCGCGGAAGGCCGGTGAGTTGAGCCGCGGGAGTCACTTGACATCGTACTTTACTTTGGCTGGGAAATCAGCCAGTTGAACACTTGCGCCACAATGTTGGATCGGGGATTTTTCGCCATGGCTGTAATCCACCATGTGCTAGTTTGCGTCTGAGGATAGTGCGGCAATATCTGTAACTGATTATTCTCCAGCGCTTCGCTCGCCAGCATATGCGGAACACAACCGATTCCGCGTCCGCGTAGGACGCTGTCTAAAAGCAGGCGCGCATCGTCATAAATTGTTCGTTTGCGAAAGCTGGTCAAATGATGCAGATAAAGCGCCTCTGTCACCTCATTGCTGAGACTTTGTTCGAGACAAATTAATTCCGTGTGCAGGCAATGTTGTTCAGCGGGGATGTGTAGTAAAGAATTTGCCAATTTATTTGAGGCAACGACCACCCAATCTTCTTCTGCCCAACGCAATTCTGTCAGGCCGCTTTGGGCAAGCGGCCTGTCACTGATGTTGATATCGACATCGACTTCGTCAACAAAGCGAGCACTGATATCCGTCGAAATCAAAAGACATAATTCGGGAAAGGCGGCTTCAAGTTCGGGCAAACGGTGCTGTAACCAACCTTGAACAATATGCTCTGGACAAACTAAAACGACCAGACCAGGATCCAGATAAGTCTCGATTTTGGCAAGCCCGCTGCGTAATGCCGTCATGCTCCGTAGCACTGATTGCAATAGCACCTCGCCAGCAACATTCAGTTCTACTCCGCGGCCGACACGACGAAAAAGTGGTTGTCGCAATTGTTCTTCGAGCTGTTGAACTTGATGGCTGATCGCAGATTGTGATACATGCAATTCATCCGCGGCTCGCGAAAAATTACCATGTCTGGCAGCAGCTTCAAACCCCGCTAATAAGGTCAAGGACGGCATTTTACGCATATAGATATGAGAAAAATTAATCAATAGTGATAAATATTATCGCTTTATATCATTAATTTGATGATGCACAATGAATTCATGTTGATCTGCAGCATGACCATGAAGTGATACGAAGGCTGTCATTGCTGCGATACCGACGCTATTTTTACCAAATTGGGGAGAGCAGGAATGAAATTAAACAGACGGCATTTTCTGGGGCAAAGTATGAGCGCGGGATTGACGATGCTGGCACCAACGTTGTTATACGGATGTGGCGGTGCTGTTGCCAGTGATACGCCGGTGAGGCATGACAGCGCAAATATTGCAAGCATGGGCAACGCGTTGGCAGTCAATCAGGAATGGCTGATGCCGGATGAAAGTGATTCACATCGCGCCACCTGGATGGCATTTTCTGTGTCTGAAGCAATCTGGGGGCGCCGCTTGAGATCACAGGTGCAAGATGCATTGGCACGTATCGCCAATACCATTGTCGAGTTTGAACCGCTGAATATGCTGGTCAGTCAACAGGATCTGGATTTGGCGAAACAAAAATGCGATCCTCGTGTAAATTATATTGTGCAAGAAACGAATGACTTATGGATACGCGATACTGGTGCGGTGTTCGTGTTCGATAAAAGTGGCAATAAGGCTGGCGTCAATTTTAACTTCAACGGTTGGGGTAACAAGCAGATTCACGATTTCGATAGCCAAGTCGCGGCTGCTATGACCGGGCGCGTTGGTGTGCCGCTGTTGCCTGCTGCTGTTGTTATGGAAGGTGGGGGGATTGAAGTCGACGGGGAAGGAACTGCAATTGTGACGGAAAGTTGCGTGCTCAATCCCAATCGCAATCCTGATCTGAGTAAAACCGATTGCGAAAAAGCGTTGCAGAAAGTACTTGGCGTTCGCAAAGTAATATGGTTGCCGGGTATAGCCGGTTCAGACATTACCGATGGGCATACCGACTTTTACGCTCGCTTTGCACGACCTGGCGTTGTGCTCGCGAATGCCGATCCAGATACCAGTTCCATTGAATATCAGGTGACACAAAGTCATTTACAAATTTTGCAGCAAAGTCGCGATGCTGAAGGACGGCCGCTGCAAGTGATTCCACTGTCGCCACCGCGAACGATCAGACCAGAGTTCGACAACAAAGATTTTGCTGCTGGTTATATCAATTTCTATATCTGTAATGGCGCTGTGATCATGCCTGAATTCGGAGATACTATTGCCGATGAGCGCGCAAAAAAAATCCTGGCGCAACAATTTCCAACGCGCCGCGTGATTCAATTGAATATAGACCCGATTGCGGCTGGCGGCGGCGGTATTCACTGCGCCACGCAGCAAGAGCCCGCACGTTGATGAAAGAAATCGGTAGTCCGGCGACTTGCATGCGTCTGGTTGCATCGGTTCGTGTTGTAAAAAGTCCATTTTTAAATCGAACGATCGTTCCGCCGATTGCATTTCTGCGCTTTGATATATGATAAGTTCCTATTGCCAG
>JAGWUK010000188.1 GCA_028868455.1 Burkholderiales bacterium
CTGGCAAGCCATCAAACCGTGTGGACGCTCTGCATTTGCTGTACGTGATCTTCCTGTCGATACGCCGAAAAAATTATTTGTCATGGGCTTCATTACCAATCTGGCGAATCCCAAAATTGCCATCATGTATTTGTCACTGCTACCGCAATTTTTGAACTCTGGACATGGCAGTGTTCTACTTCAGTCTCTGATGCTCGGTAGTGTTCAGATTTCTATCAGCCTTGCTGTCAACGTATTGATTGTCGTGATGGCCAGCTCGATCTCAGCTTTCCTCGTGGAACGCCCGCTGTGGCAAATGTTGCAACGCTGGGTGATGGGAACCGTTCTGGCGGGATTGGCCGTGAAGATGGCTTACGAATCCAGAAAATAAAAATTCACTTACGGCAGCGAAAAGGAAAGCAACATTTGGACGATAGGCGGTCGCAAGTTCCCAAAAAACGAAACGCAAATCGTGACAGGCAAGCAGCAACTGATCAACGCAGCTTTTCCCGATGTGCAACTATCTCTACGTCCGCTAAGTGCGCTATATCAATGGACGAAAATTGCAATTGGCGCTGCGTTAAAAGAAGCGATGGCACCGTGATTAGCAGTGCTCAGACGACAGGCAAGGTAATGCCTGTCGTCTGCCATCGCTGTCATCGGTTTGCTTCATGGATGGCAAGGCGTGGCGTCATGCAGTCGTCCAATGTCTGTTACGCAGCAAGTTCAAGGATTCCAGTAGCAGCACAATGCACATACTGACGCCTAGCACCGGTAAAGCCACGCCAAGCGTCACCATGCATGCCCATATCCACCACGGGATGACTGTTGCATGAGCGCGGGTGATTTTCGGTGCGGATAGGGTGGCGGCTTTGCGGCGCTGTAGCCACATGACATATCCAGAGATGACAGAGAAAATCACACTCAAGCCAACCAGAAAAAGGAGAGCCTGATTCCACCAGCCGAATTCTCCACGATGAAACGGGATGCCAATCGCGGTGGCGCGAGACAAGGCTGGCATGTCCGTCCAGGCAGAGCGATACAACACCTGTCCGCTATATGCATCGAGTGCCAGCTGAAAGCGCTTTTCGGGTTGGCTGCGATCACTGTTTTCAATGCGCCAGACACCGTTTGCGGATTTTGGCGGCGTCAGTTGCATTTCAATATCAGGCGCGACTTGCCGGGCTTTGTCGTAAATTGCTTGCCAGCTGAGCGATCCCGTCGCCATGCCATTGATATCGGAATGCAGATCGCGTGGAGCAGCCGGCGTATTTTGCGCAGTTGCTTGCTGCAACGCGCGAAAATTACTGCCAGCGTATTTCGACCAGGTTAAACCTGTCATCAAAATGGTGGTGGTCATCAGCGCCATGATGACACTGGTCATGCTGTGCAGATAGCGCCAGGCTGCCCGGCCGCCAGTTCCGCTTTTCCATTGCAAGATGTCGCGCCATGTCGCCTTGCCGCGCGGCCACCAAAGATAAATGCCGGTCATCATCATGATCAACATCCAACTGGCGGCCAGTTCTATGAGCCAGCGCCAGGCATCATTTTGCAGCATGCGTGAATGCAGGCGGCGTGCCCAGTTCCGGAAACGATCTTGTTCCAGCAGGCTGCCTTGCAACTGGAGGGTCGGCCGGGATTCGTGTAAAATTTGTCAAAATCTGGCCTAACCCATTGATTTTAAATAATTTGCGTCTTGTAATTCATCGGTGGCACGACCCGATCAAAATCTAATGTGTAGTCGCCGAATCGATTAATGTGTTCGGTGCGATAAGGCGCCAGTCCTGCCAGCACTTCTTCGTTCACCGGCAATCCCTCTTCTTGCATCTCTTTCAACACCCCTGTCATTGCCTCCACGTTGTGCAATATGGCCAAGTTGGCTACGAGCTGATTGTATTTAACAACTTTCCGTTGTTCGTGGCGAACATTTTCAGCGATCACGCCTTGGTTGCCAAAGAAAAGCCATTTGATGAATTGATTGAACTCCTCGCTCTTATTAGTCGCGGCGTTAATGGTTTTACGCAGATCGAGGTCTCCGATGTATTTCAACAAAAACTCAGTCCTGACGACGCGCCCCAGTTCTCTGAACGCAAAATAAAGCTTATTTTTCCGGCTTGCGGTTCCCAGTCGCCGCAGGATTGTCGATGGCGTAATTTTGCCGGCTTTGATCGACAAAGCGATACGCAGCATATCCGGCAAATGGGTCTCGATGATTTCCCAGTTCACGGCTTCGCTGAATAATCCATTGATATGCTCATATCGTATGCCCCGCTCCGGCTTGTAGAACACCAGTTTCTTCAACTGCCGGATGCGCGGCATCAAATTGATACCCAGCAGATAGGCCAAGCCGAAGACAGGGGCGCTCTGTGCATGCGTGTCGCCATGTAGCGTATCAGGCTGGATATCGGACTCATTCTTAATCAGACCGTCCAGGATGTAGATGGCCTCGTAGACGCCGCAAGGAATGAAGTGGCTGAATAAGGCAATGTACATGTCCGAGACATGGTAATACCCGATCCCGCCATATCCCCCATAACGAATGTGGTATTCGGACAGCAAGTTCTGTTCGTACATATTCCATTTTGTGCCATCTGCCGAAGCGCTTTTGCCTGATCCCCAAAATTTAGGGAGTGAGAATTTGTTATAGGCATTAATGACTTGGACCGTTGCCCTTTCCAGACGCTCCTCGGTCATATGGTGAAGATTTAACCAGGAGACTTGCTTGCGGCTTAACCCTTTTACCGATCGTGCAGTTTGCGTGGGGCCGAGATTGCAGCCGTAGCAAAATAACGTCGTAACGAATCGTTTGCGCGGATCGTCAATTTTGGCTTCAAATCCGGACAGTGTGCCGAACTGCTTATGGAGATCAAGCCAGGTCTCGGATTCCACCAATATGTCGAGGATGTTTTTCTCTGGTAGACGTGCAGCAAGCTCCTTGTCGATATGGTCCAACGCGGCAGGCTTGGCGTCCTTGCTGTGCTTCCTTAAGATGATTTCGGTCCCATTTAACTCCACATGCTCGTTATCCGGCATGCCCTGATCCGTGCGGGACGCTGTGTCCGAAAGCCATTTTCTGAGATTGGCGACGAATTGCTTCGGATCGGTAGGCAGATCAAGCATCGCGCCATATTCTGCCACCTGTGCTTCATAGATTTCCCAGTCGACCAGTTGGACCCGGTAGTCGCTGTATTGATCGCTATTGGCAACATACAGATCGCCCGACTGCAGTTCCTGCATGGCTTCCGTCAACACACAAAGCTCAAAATACTTGCGGTTGACCTCGCTAACGGGTCCAGACCGCTGCCCAGTCACCGGACGTCGCCATTTCTCCGGCAGCCATTTTAAGTTGACATTCGTGCCAATGATCGACAACCATTCCTTGTGGCTCTGCCGATTCGCCAGGACAAACCGAATCGATTCAATGAGCGATAAGTCAGCCGATGTGGACTCCAGATCGAGCAGGCTCAGGCAGTTCAGTAGCAAAGGCCGCTGCGTCTGGTATGGCGCCAGCATAAACGGAAGATAGTTATTCCCAGCATAGGCCATGTGCTCCTCGCATTCGGCGAGAAGATTTTCGGGGTCGTCATGCATGGCATTCGCAATCCGTTTGCCGCGTTCTTGATCGGTCTCGCCTTCTTGAAACGCTTCGAGAACGTCACGTAATTGCGAAACGAGCTTTTCCGCACGTTTTTGATGCTCCTGGTAATAGAGTTGCAATTGCTCTGCCGCACCGCTATGGATTTTCCGCATCTTTCGGATAAACATATCGACCGCATCGTCCAATGCTTTGCTCAATTGCGCGTGGAATAAGAGCACCATAAGTGCATAGCGCTTGTTCTGCTGCACGGCCTTGAGGTCCGTCGCGTCAAGAGCGCGTGCCTCATAGACGTACTGTCCGCGCTTGACTACCGGAATATGATCCGCAGTCGGCAATTCAGAGGCCCAGCTTTTGAGCCACTTCACATGTTCGAGATACTGGCGAACTTCCGTATTGGTTGGCTTTTTTGGATCTTGTTTTATTTGCTGCCAGCCAGTTATCAACTGGCCTGCAGAGAGCGTAAGCATGGCATCAAATTGCCTGATGACTTCTGCCGGCAGCGGATCGGTCAGTGTGCGAAAGTATCGTTCATTGACTTGGTTCCGGATCCGAAAAGCTGTTCTATTTAACCGACTGAACGCTGGCAGCTCGTAGCGCTGGCGTATCAACTCTTCGATAACGACATTGATTATGTCGGCCAATTCTTGCTTGGTTTGTGCGGCCTGCGTAGCCGCTAATTCAATCGCTTGGTCAGTGTCCTTTGTTATTGGCTTAATCTTCAGATGCGTACGGATCGCATCGATGAAGTCGCGTCTGGCTCGTGATTTTTCTTCGGCCACGAGCGTACGCATGGGTACCGGGCTCACGCCGATGGCTTTGGTCACAAAAATCACAATGGATGTAGGTACGTCTGCGAGCACCGGAAAATAGCCCAACCGTTGCACTGTTTTCAAAAGGATCATCAGATACAGCCGTGATGCGTTACTGCGGCCGAGCCGGCGCGCAAAACGCTGCTCAGTGTCATTTGGCGTATAGATTTCGTCTAACTCACGCTGGGTGAGATCAGGCTTGAAGCGTGGATATGCCGTTTCATGAATGCTGCTCAAACTATGCTCCCGTCGTATGCCGTCGAGTTTTAAAAAGTTGATACATTGTCTATGACGTGCTTCGAAATCAACCGCAAACAAACACAAAGCTTTACGCCATCAACGCAACCGATTTAGACCGATGTCCAATGGCAAGGTCGAGTTCAGTTACGGCCCGTTTGGTTACGGTGGGTTGTCATTCGGGACGAAGATCGGAATCAGGCACTCCCACTGTCCAACTCCCTTGACATCGAGTTTGAACCTAAACTTCACCCAGTTGCCGGCCCGCACGGCATCCAACTGCTCAATCTCCTCGACGTGCAAAACGCATTGAAGCTGCGTGTATCGGCGGTCATCAACAGGGTCGCGATACGGGATGCAAGCGAGACGAATAACCTCGAGTCGTGTCCATCGAGACAGCCAGGGTGAGTCCTCAAACGCGTCGAAGTATTCCTTGAACCTGGAACCCACTTTCGGATGAAACGGCGACTCGCCCAGAAGCATTGAAAGGCTTTCCTTGATGCGCTGTGGTAGCGCGTCAAGACCCTCTACCATCGCGATGCCTCCACCCGTGATGAAGATATCGTTGCTGGAATTCGTTGCGAACGTTCTGCCGAGATTGTGTGCGTCGATGCGCGGAAACTTCTCTTCGACTAAACACGAGAACTCAATAAACTGACCATCGCGTCTCCACGCCGGCGGTCCCGCGAGTAGCCGCCCGTCACCAAGCGAATTGACAAGGAGATAGCGATCGTACGGGTCCAGTTGATCAAATCGCTCGCCGAATTCGATAACACGGCGCAGATCGCCTTCGACGAAGTGGCTAATCCGAATTGTCCACTCTCGCCCAGAGGTTCCGAAAAGTTCACCAATGCACACTACATCTGGTCCGAGCGCGACGAGATCCATGCCGCGAAAGCTTCCACGACCTGCGTTCAGCTCTACCTGCATCGCTCGCTCATGCTCGATCTTATAGGCGGCCAGCTTATCGGACGTAAAGCGGATGACGTCTCGATCAACCTCTTGGCCATGCGTTGCACAAAGCCAAATTCCGTTTCGGATGTCCCGGCGCTGTTCGCGCGTCATATCGAGTGCGTAGCGTGGACCATTGGGTGCCGCGGCGCAAATGTGTGCAGCGACCCCGACGTTGATCACGCTATCTGGCGACTCGTCGCTCGGCCCAATAGTTTGCTGGCCACAATCCGGCATTGAGCAACGGAACCCTGCTCGCATCGCAAGACGCGTTTTTGTTGCATCGCTAAATTCGTCGCGATTTCCTGATCTCGCCATCGATACCCCCTCAATGAGTTAGCGTGCCGTAAGCACAAAGTAAGCGATTTCGCTAATTGTCGGAGGTGGCGGCGATCTTGGCGCTGCCCACGCGATAGGCATAGCGATTGGCTTTGGCATCGTTGAGCGCATGGTGCTCCAGGAGATGGTTGTCCGCCAAGAACTGCGCCACGACAGCTTGATCGATGTGGCGATAAATGTTCTGGCATGTCAGCCAGTCTGGGGCATGGCTGCCTAACGCGTACTGGAACAACTGCCAATCTCCATCAAAATCGAAGCAAATTGTGACATCGACGTAATGCTTGAACTGCTCCAGCCATGATCGTAAATTGATTTCCAATTCCACAAAGCTACACTGTGCACCTGGTATTTTCCCAAGCTGTGGCAAGACGGTTTCGATGACAAAGTCACTGCATT